>DATLPP010000218.1:0-10220 GCA_035535615.1 Candidatus Udaeobacter sp. | reverse complement strand
TTACCGCAGGGTGATAGTGCGAGCGGAATTCACGTTGTTCGCGGCCGCGATCACTCTGTCGCTGGTCGCGCTGCTCGTCGCCCCGCGACGCATCGCACAGGCATGGCGCGTGCCGACCGCCCTCTTGGTCGCCACTTTGGGTGCCATATCGCCCCTTCTTCTCTATCAACTGACCGATCCTGCTCTGGCGGCGGGTCGCGCGCTCTGGGAATGGTCGGCCGCCGGGGGACCGACCATCCAAGCGTCCTACCGGCTCGACGGGCTCGGCGCCGTGGGGGTGTGCGCCGGGTTCGCGTACGTCGCGGCCGCGCTCCTCGCGAACGCGCGGTCCGCGAGCTCTCCGCGCTTCCTTCCCTCGCTCGCTCTGGCGATCGGCTTCGCGTTCATCGCGGTAGTCGTGACGGTCGATCTCGTCGCCGCCGCAGTCGCCATCGCGGTGCTCGCCGCGGTCAGCGCTTTCGCAACCTTGCTGGTCGCACCCGCGCCTTCGGCGATGCGCATCGCGGGGTACTTCGCTGTCGGGATCCAGGGTTTCGTTGTGGCGGCACTCCTTATCGCGCGCCAGGGAGGGGCGTCCCTCGCTTTCGACGCGATCTCCCCGTCAGCCGTCAGCCCCGGCGCGATCCTCGCCGCGACCGCGGGCGCGGGTCTCTTCGCCGGCCTCTATCCGTTCGTGCCCTGGCGCTATCAGCCGGCGCAGGCGCTGCTTGCCGCGGAACGCGAGCCACTTCGCGGGCTTCTCGCCATGCCCGCCGGCGTCGCCGCGTCGATCCTGCTGCTTCGCCTTCTCGGAGTTACGAACATCGACCTCTCGACCCTCGGGCTTCCGCTGATCGGCATCGTGCCGCGGCTCGTGGTGCTCGGCCTCGTGCTCGTCGCGTTCGCGCTGCGGGCTCGCACGCGCGGGCGCGCATCGCGTCGTGCGATCGTCGCCACGATCCTCGCGGCCGCGGTGCTGGCAGGGTGGGACGAGCTGCACTGGAGCTATGTCGTTCTCGCGGCGGCGGCTCTCACGATCCTCTACGCGGCGGCGGTCTCGCTGGCGCTTCCGGAGCAGTGGGAGGTCGCGCGCCATGACGTGACGCTCGCGACCCTCTGGATCGCGTTTGCGGTGGGCACGCCGATAGCGCTCGCCTCGGGCCTCTTCATTCTCGTGAGCGCCGCCTTCGCCGCTCTCCTCGAGAGCGTGTGGATGCCGCCGCACCGCGCGTACCTCGCGATCATGGCGACGAGCGTCTGGACGGTGACGGGGATCATCGGTCTCGCCACCGGCGCCGCGAGCGCCGCGGATCCGGCGACCGCGGTGGCTGCCGTTCTGGTGGTCATGGTCGTTCTGATACTCGAGCTCGCGCATGCCGGCCGGCGCCTCGCGCAGGGCGAAGCGCCGCCTGATCTCGACATCGCGGGGGCGGTCGCGGCGCTCTTCAGCACCGCGCTGGTCGCGAGCCTGCTGTCGCTACCGATACCTGAAGCCCTCGCGCTTCTTCGGCGGCCGCTCGATGCGATCGACCCGGTCATCGCCGTCGGCACGGTCGTCGCGGCGACGATCCTCGTCATCGCGGCGCGCATGCTGCGGCCCCTTCTGCCGGACCTCGAGCGTCTCGCCGCGCGGCTGCAGCGGTTCGTGTGGGCCGCCGACCCGGTGCCGACCGGAGTCGCCACCTTCAAAGCTCTCGAGCGGGCCGTGACCGTGGCCACCGGCGGCTTCGCGGTCTTCGAGCAGCGGGCCGGGGTGTGGCTGGCCGCGGTCCTCATCGTGGCGCTGTTGGTCTGGTCCACCCGCTAGGTGATCCCCCTCGGCATCGTCGCGCTCGCGACCCTTGCCGCGAACGGTTCGCGGCAGCTGCGCTATTCCGCGGTGGCGCTGCTCGGGGTGTCGCTCGCCGCGAACGTCGTGACCGCCGGTCAGCTCACCGTGAGCCAGCTCGCCGTCGAAGGCTGCGGAGCGCTCGTCGCGTGCGGGATCCTCTACGTGGCCGCGCGCGACCGCACGTACGGTGAGGATCCGGGGTGGCGGCTCTGGCTCGCGACGATCGTCGCGGCGGCTGCGACGGCGGCGTGCTTCGCGACGCTCCGCACCGCGTCGAGCGAGACCGTCAGCGTTCCGCTCATCGGCGAAGACCCGAGCGGGGTCACCGCGCAGGTCGCGGCCTTCTGGCTCATCTCGTCGGGTGTCGCGATCCTCGTGACCGCTCGAACCCCGGTCCGCGGGTCGCTCGGCGCGATCCTCATGATCACGGGAGTCGAGCTCCTCGTTCGTCTTCTCACCGTGCCGCAGCTCGGACTATCTCTGCTGCTCGGCTGGGTCGAGGTCGTCATCGCGCTGGCAGGCGGGTTCCTCATCGTGAACGAGCGCGTGGTGCGCGAGAATTGATCATCGCGGCAGGGCCCCTCGTCCTCGCCGTGGCGGCGTGCGGAGCGTTCGCGCTGCGCAAGCGCCTCAACATCGTCGGGCCCTTCTCGCTGGCCGCGATCGTCGTGGCATTCGCGCTCGTACTCCTGACTCCGGTCGACACCACCGGGACGCTTCTCGACCTCGAGCTGCGCGCGAGCGGGCTCGGCAGTCTCGCGTCGGCCGTGATCCTCGCGACCCTTTTCCTTCTCGTGCTCGACGTGTGGCTCGACGAGCCCGCCTACAACTTCTTTCCGACGGCGCTCGCGGTCGGTGCGACTTCGGTCGGCGTGCTCGTGCTGACCGCGCCGCTCGCGATCTTCGGGCTGCTCGTCCTCGGCCTCCTCGTGCCGGTCGGATCGTTCACGTTCCAGGTGCACCGCAATCGCTCGGTCGAGGCGGCGACCCGTCACTTCGGCTTCGTCGCGTTGGGCGGATGCCTCGGCATCGCCGCGCTGGCGCTTGCGGCAAGCCTCCCCCACGAGCAGCCGGCGAACACGTTCGTCCTTTTGGTGGTGGTGCTCGTCGTGGCGTTCGCGCTGCTCCTCGCGGCCATTCCGTTCCACACCCATGCGGCGCTCCTCGCGGGTGAGGTACCGCCGGCGTCGCTCGCGTTGTATTTCGGCGTCCTCGTCCCGACGACGTTCATCGCCTTCGTCGAGATCCTCACGCTTTCGGGGCTCCTCCCCGCGATCGTTCAGGTGGTCAAGGTCCAGGACCTCTTGCACGGCATCGGGCTTACCTCGGCGGTCGGCGGCGCGTTCCTCGCGAGCGGGGCACCGGATCTGCGCCGGCTCGTGGTCTATTCGGTGATCTCGAACCTCGGCGCGGCACTCGTCGGCATCGCGACCCTTTCAGGACCCGGGATCATCGGCGCGCTCGCGAGCGTGATCGTCACGGGCGCATCAGCCTCCGGTCAGCTGCTCGCGGCCGGGACGCTCGAGCGCCGGAGCTCGCCGGAGCGCCCGATCGCGCGCAAGGCGCCGCTCGCCGCGCTCGCGTTCGTGGTCGGCGGCTTCGCGATGATTGGCGCGCCGCCGCTCCTCGGATTTCCCGGGCGTTTCTTCATGGAGCTCATCGCATATCAGTTCGCGCCGCTGACCGGCGCCGCGCTGGTGCTCGCAACGCTGCTCCTGATCGTCGGCCAGCTCCGCGCCGTCCTAGCGCTGTTCGGCCAAGGCGTCGAACGCTGGGTCGTCGAGCCGCGGCCGGTCGCCGGAATCATCGGCGCCGTGATCTTCGTCGCGCTTCTCATCGGTGGGATACAACCCGACGGCTTCCTGCGCCCGATCGCCTCGTTCGCCGACGAGTTCCTGAGAGCCCTGCGACCGTTGTAAGTCGTTCGCATAGTGTGGGCGCGTGAGCGCGCCAACCGGCGCGAGACGTGGTTGGCTCCGACTGGGTCTCGTTGCCTTGCTGCTGCTCGGTGGATTCTTCGCGGCGCTCCCATGGCTCGGTTGCGTCGGGAGTCATCCTCTAGGCATTCTCGCGGGCATCTTCAACGATGGGTCTTTGATGTTGCGAGCCTGTACGTTCGGCATTGGCCAACTGCCGCAAGAAAGAGGGATTCCTGGCTTTGCGGGCCCCTACTACGGGTTTCTCGTCTTCGGCGTCTTGTTCGTAATAGCTGCGCTCTCCGCGGCATTCACGAAGCGTTCGTTGTAGCGACGCCGCGGTCGTCGATCTCCGATGACGCGCGCTTGCTCACCACAGTTCGGCTAGCTGGGAGCTTTGTCCTCTGACATCCAGCGGTCGATGTCTCGCGTGTACTCGATGATGCCGTCGGGGAACCAGAGCTTGATCTCAGCGACCGCTGTCTCCGGAGCGTCTGATGCGTGCACCAGATTCCGCAGACCAACGAGCGCGTAATCGCCGCGGATCGTGCCAGGAGCGGCTTCGTGCGGGCGAGTCGAGCCGACCATCGCGCGGACGACAGCGATCGCGTTTGGCCCTTCGAGTACGGCGGCCACAACCGGGGATGCCGTGATCACTCCGACGAGATCGTTGTAGAAGAACTTTCCTTTGTGCACGGCGTAGTGCTTCTCGGCCATCGCGCGGTCCACCTTCAAAAGACGCAGCGCGGCGAAGCGCAGCCCGCGCTTCTCGAAACGCGAGAGGATCTCGAAGGCGATCCCCCGCTGCAGCGCGTCGGGTTTCAGCACGACGAGCGTGCGCTCCGCACTCACGACGCCATCACGACCGGGGTTTCCTCGGCGGCAGAGGGCGCGATCGCTGCGAGCGAAGCGCGCGGTCCGATCGCGGCGACATATGAGAGCTCAGGGCGCAGGTACTCGCGGGCGACCCGCTGCATGTCGGCCGGCGTGACGCCGTCGATGAGCGCGGAGACTTCCTCGACCGAACGAACGCGCCCGAGGAAGAGCTCTTGACCCGCGAGCCATCCCGACACGCCGCGGGTGTCCTCGAGCTGAAGCTCGATGCGGCCCTTCGCAAAGTCGCGGACGCGGTCGATCTCCACGTCCGGCACGAGCTCATCGCGGAGCCGCTCCACCTCATGCATGATCGCCTTGACGACCTCGGCGCCGTTCTGGGGCGCAAACCCGGCGTATACGACGAGGTGCCCTGCGTCGGAGTAGTTCGCACGGTAGCTGTGCACGTCGTACGCGAGGCCGCGCTTCTCGCGCAGCTCGAGAAAGAGCCGACTCGACATTCCCTCGCCGAGGACGGCGTTCAGAATGTCGAGCGGATACCTGTCGGGATGGGTCGTGTGTACGGCCCGCCAGCCCACGCAGAGGTTGGTCTGTTCGGCCCGCTTGCCGAGCAGCTTCGAATGCGATTTCCCCGAGCGCGGGGCCGGCTTTGACTTCACCACCTCGCGCGGAGCGAGACCGCCGAGCGCCTCGTCAACCGCGGCGATCGCCTCATCGGCGCGCAGCGGGCCGGCGAGCGCGACCACGGTCCGCGACGGCGCGTAGCCACGCTCCATGAATGCACGGAGGCGCTCCGCCGTCATCCCGAGCACCACCTCCTCGCGTCCAGCCACTTCCCAGCCGAGCGGGTGGCGCGGGTACAGAAGCTCGTCGACCAGCGTGTGCACGCGGTCCTGCGGCTGGTCGCGATACATGCGGAGCTCTTCGACGATGACGTTGCGCTCCGACTCGACATCCTTCGGGCGGAGCATCGGCGCGCGGATCAGATCGGCGATGACGTCCAGCGCGACCAGGTAATGGCGCGCCGGCAGGCGCGACCAGAAGACGGTGACCTCTTTGTCGGTCGAGGCGTTGACCACGCCGCCCTTGCTCTCGATGACCTGACTGATGTCGGCCGCGGTCGGGCGCTTCGCGCTCCCCTTGAAGACCATGTGCTCGAGGAAGTGGCTCGTGCCCGCATCGTCCTTCGTCTCGATGCGCGATCCAACCCCGACGTACACGAAGAGAGAGACGGAGCGCGTCTCGGGCATCTCGCCGACGAGGATCCGGAGCCCGTTCGGCAGCGTGGCTTTGCGGTATTCCATCGGGTGCGAACGCTATCAGAGCGTCGCTGTGCTAGCGGCAGAACACCATCGTCATGTACATGGCGTCCGGTCCGTTGACCGCCCCTACCCCGACGCGACGGAAAGCCGGATCCATGATGTTGGTCCGGTGATTGATCGGCGCCCACGGTTCGTTCATGAACTCGATGTGCAGGGCATCGACGTTGTCGTTCCAGATCTTCCCCGTGTTCTCGCCGTACCAACCCGTACCGCATGCGGGTACGTCGCGCGAATTGGCGGTGCCGTCCGCGCCGTCGTGATAGACGTAGCGGACTCGCTCTTCGGCCGCGCTGTGCGCTCGGGCCGTGTCCGCGACGCCGATATCCATCGCGAGCGGCAGCAGGCCAGCACGCACGCGCGATGAGTTCATGAGCTCGAGCATGTGGACCTCGGCCGAGAGCGTCGTGGAATTCGTCAGGACGGCGACGGGGCGCGGTGTGGGGGGTGGGGTCGGCTCCGGCGTCGGATCGGGCGTCGTCATGGGCTCCGGTTCCGGCTGGGCCGTCGCCTCGGGCTCCGGCTCCACAGTGACCTCGGGCGCCGGCTCGGCCGTCGCTTCGGGCAGAGCATCAGGTACGACCTCGATCGCCGGGGCCGCGGTGGCGTCCGGCGTGGGCGAGGGCGCGATTTCGAGGCCGTCGACATCGCGGAACCCGCGGACCAGGCCGCGCGACATCGGGGCGATCCGCGCGGAAGGGGGGTCGTCTTCGACGGTCGGGGCGGCACTCACCTGCGCGCGTCGCGTCGGAGTCATGGTGAAGCTGGCGACCACGAGGCCGGCGAGCATCGCGTATAGACCAAGACGCGCGGCGAGGCTCAGCGGGCTCTCCTGCTCACGACTCGGCAACGCTCCAGGCACCTGACGAGATAACGAGGCTGGCGCCCGCGCGTCGCGCGGCGGCGAGATGTTCGCGCTCGGCCGCCGCCGGGTCGAGGGGTCCTTCGGTCGTGGCGACGAACGGTGCGTGCTCGTCGATCGTGAAGTACGAGAAGAGCGGCCGGTCGGCGAATGCGGCGAGACGGGCGACGATATCGAGCCCGGGTGCGCCCGGCTTGACGATGATGGCGTCGGCGCCGTCGGCCATGTCGCGACGTGCGCGCGCGACGGCCGCCGCCGCATCGTCGGCGACGATGAGCGGAACGGCGCGCTCCGATATCGGGACCGCGTTCACCGCGGCACGGTGCGTCACGTAGAGGGAGCTCTCGAGCTTCACCATCGCGGCGATCGGAACGTCAGAGCGCCGCTCGCCGAGCGCGTCGCGTAAGGCGTGGACCGTGCCTTCGAGCATCCCCGACGGAATGAGAAGGTCGGCGCCCGCGTCCGCGTGCACCTCCGCGATCGCCGCGAGACGCTCGAGAGTGCCGGCGACGTCCGCGCCATGCTCGCCGAAGAGCACGCATTGACCGTGTGCGGTGTATGCGCAGACACACACGTCGGTCGCGACGCCGAGCTCGGGGACGGCTTCCTTCACCGCGCGGATGGCGCGCGGCACGACATGGTCCGGTTCGCTCGCGAGCATGGCGTGCTCGTCCTTGCGATCGCTGATGCCGAAAATCAGGAGTCCCGCGAGTCCGGCCGACGCGGCCGCGCGCGCCTCACGCACCACCTCAGTGAGCGAGAGTCGCTCGAGCCAGGGGGCGGCCTCCACCTTTTCGCGATCCTCGACCGCGCTCCCCACGATGACGGGGAGAATGACTCGCCCGGCGAGGTCCGGCCGCGCCAGCGCGCGCGACCAGACCGGGTGCTCTGCAAGCCGACCTCGCGCGAGCGTCGCTTGTCGCATGACTCGATGTTAAGCACGATCGCCGAGCAAGCGGTGGCCAACGGCTACCATTTCAACGATGCGGAGACGCCCCGCCGCCCTTCTCGCGCTCGGCGTCAGCTTCGTGCTCGCGGCGTGCGGGGTCGCGTTCGCGGCTGCGCCCTCTCTGTCCACTCCCGCGCAGAACATCGCCGCTCCAGTCGCGGATGAAGGCGCGTCACGTTCATCTCAGATCGCCCCGACCCTACCCGCGGCCGAGCCCCTCGCCGTCGCGATACCGGCGCCCGAGCCGAAAGCTGCCCCCGCGTCGGTCGTGTTCGACGAGATGAAGCACGTGTGGCAATCGCTGAATAACTGCGGACCGGCATCCGTGGTCATGGCGCTTTCCACGTTCGGGATCGACGTTTCGCAGGAGTTCGCGCGGGTGCCGCTCCGCGGGACGAACATCCTCTCGGGAATGGGTCCGCAGAAGGTCGACGGCTGGGTGAACGCGAACTTCGGCCTGCGATCGGTCTGGCGGAACAACGGCACGAACGATCTGCTGCGCCGCCTCGTCGCGAACGGCTTCGCGCCGATGGTCACGCAGTGGATGCAGGATCCGTCGATCTCGCGCATCGCTCATTGGCGAGTCGTCCGCGGCTACGACGATGCGGCGAGCACTTTTTATGTGAACGACCCGATGCTCGGGAACATGGTGCCGCTCTCCTATCAGTGGTTCCAGAACAATTGGCAATCCTTCAGCTACCGGTACATGGTCATCTACGACCCGAAGGACGAAGCGATGCTCAAGGCTGTCATCGGCGATGACTGGAACGACGCGAAGATGCGCAAGAACTTCTACGAGCGCACGAAGGCCGACGCGTCTTCGCAGGACACGTCGGCGGCGTGGGTCGCGTACGGCGAAGCCGCGTACGGCTACGGTCTCTTCCGCGAGGCCGTGACCGCCTTCGAGCGCGGTATGGCGCTCGGCTCCGTCCAGGGAGTCTTCACGCTCCGCTCGAGCTACCCGCAGGCGCTCCGGGCGCTCGGCCGCCAAAGCGATGCGGACGCAATGCAGAAGCGTCTATCGACGTCGGCGAGCTCGTCGACCGTGGCGTCGCCGCCGGACCCGTACGCCCTCTACCTCGCATTCATGCGAGACCACGAGAACGACCAGGCGCAGCTGAGCCCGTAACGGAACACTTTCCCGGCTTTCGCGTAAATAGCGGTGTGATCTTCCGATCGTTCGTCGTCAGCGCTCTCGTCCTTGTGTCGTGCGGAACTCTCAACGACGAGTCCCAAAGTGGCGCGCTCGCAGGCTCGAAGGCGACGGCTGCGCCCACACAGACAGCCGGCCGCCCGGCCGGCGTGCCGGCGACCGGCGACGTTCGCGTTAAGGACGACTTCGGCGGCTGGAGTCTCGACCGGCCGGCGACCTGGTTCGATCGGCCGGAGGGGATGCGTGGGACGGCGGTGCGGAATTACGACTTCGCTCCGAATGACTTCCCGCCGCCGCCCGGGGGTGTCGGCCTATCGTTGCGGCTCGACATCGTCCGTCCCGGCGAAGAGCAGCTCGACCTCGAAGGGTTCGCCGATCGGCGAGTGTGGACGGCGACCTGCACAGCGTGCCGAAAGATTCTCGAGCGTGGCGACGTCACGATCGGCGGTCAACCGGCGAAGTTCTTCTCCGTTTCGCAGAACCAGCCCATTCCATTTGACCAGCTCGAGCCGCACCTGTACTGGCTGGTTCGCTCGCCCTTCTTCGCGGATCGCGTCCTCGTCATCACTGGTGGCCCCGCGCCGTCGCCGGCACGCGAAGAGCTCGAGCGGATCGTCGCGACGATCCAGTTCTTCAGGCCCGCCCCGCCGATCCTGGTGCCGACACGCACGAAAGCCGAGGTCATCGCATCGGTCGCCGCGAGCGGCGCGATGATCACCCGTATCGACGCGAAGCTCATGCTCAACCGCGAATTCGAGCGCGCATACAACGACGTGCTCCGCGCCGCAGCGAGTGGGCCGACGGCGGCCTATTCGGGGACCGACCCGGACACTCTGGTCTGGGTGATCGCATTCACGGGATCCGGATTTACCCCGATGAAGGGCGTCGGCCCGCCTGGTCTCGGAGAAGCGCCGCGCACACCCACGCCGTGGTCGTGGGGAATGTCAGTCGTTCCCGCGCGTGAGCCCTATGGCTGGAGCGGTCCCTCCTTTGGCGGCCCCGAGGCGACGTGGCCCGTGTGGTTCGATCAGCTCGTCGACCGGGGCACGTGATGCGCCGTTTGGGTCTCGTCGCTGCTGTGTTGCTCATCTCGTGCGCATCGCCAAAGGGCGATGCGCAGAGTGGTGCGCTCGCCGGTGCGAATGCCACTCCGGCACCCGCAGGTGGCTGTCCGGCTGCGGGCCCGCCCGCTCGCAACGCATGGCCGCAGCAGGCCATCGCAAACACAACCGCGACGTACGCACTCATATGCGATCGCGCCGGGGGATGGGCCCTCGAGCTACCGCCGGGATGGTTCGAGCGCTGGTCCAATCAGCACGGCCGCGAGATCCTGAGCTACGACCCGACAGGAAGCACCTTTAACGGTGGTAGTTATCC
>DATLPP010000217.1:0-3610 GCA_035535615.1 Candidatus Udaeobacter sp. | reverse complement strand
AGCGCCTCACCAGCGCCCGCTGGATCCGACTTCAAGAGACGCTTCGCGAGCTGTGCGCTTCCGCTGATGGTCGTGAGTGGCTGGCGCAGCTCGGAGACGATCGTGTCGTAGAAGTCGTCTTCGGAATCGGCTTCGTTCCGTTTCATGCATCCGCCTCCATTCGCGTTCGGGTCATCACGACGACGCACGTATCCGGAAGCTCCTTTCTGATGATCCGGGCGATCGCGGCGCCGCCGAATGAGGGCATGTCCTCGTCGACGAGCGCCACGTCTGGGCGCAACAGGCGTAGGAGCTCGAGGGCCTGGGCTCCGTCCCACGCCTCTCCGACGATTTCAAGGCCCGGCTCGACGGCGAAGCTGGCGCGAAGACCGCGACGAAATGATTGGTCCTCGTCGCCGATGAGCACGCGGATCGTTCGGGGTTGGGGCGCGGAGCGGGCCGCCGGGAGGGCGGGCCCGCTCCGCAGGTGCGGGGGGATGGGGGAGAAGTGGCTTGTATGCATCGTGGACCGACTATTCGGCCGCACCAGATCCCGCACAAGGTCCCATTCGGGTACGTCGCTATCGCGTAGTCGGGCAACGTGCCCGAATGGGACCTTGTTCCTTGGTCGCTCGGCCGGATAGTGGCCGCATGACAAAAACCAGAGTCCTCGTCGCCGAGAACCACCCGTCGATCCGCGAGAACCTGCGCTACCTGATCAACGCCGAAAACGACATGGAGTGCGTGGGCGTAGCCAAGAACGGTCGTCAGTGCATCGAAATGTGCCGCGAGCTGCTACCCGAGGTGCTCGTCGTCGATGAGATCTTCCCCGGCGCCGACGGTCTCGCCATCACAGCGATCGTCGGAGCCCGGCTCCCTCAGATCCGTGTCGTCATGTACACGTTCAACACTGAGATCTGTGAGGTGGCTCGTGGAATGGGTGCTGCCGGCTGTGTATCCAAGGAGATGCCCTACGACGTGCTCCTGGGAGCGCTCAGGCAGGCCGCTCCCGGCCCCGCGCTGGTAGCTCGCTAGTCGTCGCCGAACGGGTCGGCGTCGGGTCGTTGGAGACGTCGACGAAGAAGATGACCAGGCCGGCCAGCTTGCCGACACCGTCGTGGATCGGACTCGCGAACACATCGACACGTCGCCAGCTGCTACCCGCACGAGTGACGTCGTGAAGCGCCACTCCCCGGCCCGTCCTCGGCGCGGCGGCGGCGAAGCTTTCGTCGGCGATGCGTGCGATCGCGCGCCGCGGCGCAGGCGGCAGGAGATCCAATAGCTCGATCCCAGGCTGCGGGTCGACGAGAACATTTTTCGCAAAGGCGTTCGCGTACTCGAGGCGGTGTTTCGCGCCGCGAGTGACGACCGCCGGCACCGGTACCGCATCGAGGAGGCTCAGAGCGCTCGGCGCGCGCGAGCGCCGCCGCCGCGCGGCGTCGGTCTGGAGCGCGGGCCTCACGAGAGCAGTACGGCTCGACGCGTCCAGCTTGATGAGCAGTCGCGAGATGACCCGCTTCACCGCATCGGGGCCGACCCCCAGCTCCGCGGCGATCTCCTTATTCGCGAGGCCACGGATGAGACCGTCGAGGACCTGACGCTGGCGCGTCGTGAGGCGCGGATCGCTGCCGCGCGCTCGACCGTCGGTCGCGGCGCGCGCTTCTCCGCGGAGGGGGACGCGGGTGAGCAGAGTCATGCGACGGCGCTCGACCTCGCCAGCGCCGGTCGAATCCCTCACGGCTGAGCCGTCCCGGCGTGCGCCTGGTATGTCCGGTAGCCGCCTCCGGACCGCTTGGCCGAGTACATCGCGGCATCGGCGGCCGCGAGAAGGACTTCAGCGTCGCGTCCGTGATTCGGAAAGACGGCGATCCCGATGCTCGCGCCCACCGTGATCGGCTTCCCGTCGACGGCGATCGGCGCAACGATGAAATCGACGAGCGCGCGCGACGCTTCAATCGCGCCGAGCAACGGAGTCGCCGGAAGCATCAGGACGAATTCATCGCCGCCCAGACGCGCCGCCGTGTCGCTTTCCCGAAGGCTCCCGCTCAACCGGGATGCGATCTCGATGAGGACCATGTCACCGGCGTGATGGCCCCAGGTGTCGTTCACCGCCTTGAAGCCATCGAGATCGAGCATCAGCAGACTCACCGGAGTGTCCTGCCGCTGGGCCACCGCGATCGCCGATGTCAGGCGGTCGTGGAGCAGGGCGCGATTGGGCAGACCGGTGAGCGGATCGTGCAGTGCTTGCTCCCGGAGATCCGCCTCCGCTCGTTGACGGAGGCTCGCATCTCGGAGCAGCCAAACCCGGCGATCGCCGTCGCTCGCCGACGCTGGTCGGTGCGTCGCATCAACGTCGATCAAGCTTCCGTCACGGGCGCGTACCTGCGCGTGGAACGGCGCCTCGCCGACCGCGGTCATCGCGAGGGAGTCATCGGAAACGACGAGATCCAACATCGCCGGCGCTGTGGCCAGATCGTCCTGCGTGTAACCGGTCAGTGACTCGAATGCCTTGTTCCAGTAGGTCGGATGCCCGGCTTCGGTCATGAGGACGGCCTCACCCGCGTCTTCCTGCGCTTGAAGGATCGGCTCGTAGGTGTCGTGCTCGCGTACGCGCAGCGCATCCAGCTCAGGGAGGACCGCGTTGAGCAGCGTTCCGGCCGTCAGGTAGCCGACCAATTGCAGGATCACGAGCGGGGCGCTTGATGGAATGTTGAGCGCGGTGGCGCGGAAGCCCATCACGACGACGTACGTGAGCGACAGCGAGGCCGCCGCGAGAAGCGCGCCGCTTCGGAACCGTATGCCTCCGCTCGCGATGACGAGGAATCCGACGGCGTAGATCGTCCAGCTCGGGTCGGGCGCGAAGACGAACAACGCGAAACCGACCAGGCTGACGTCCGCAGCGAGACTGAAACGTGAGGCCCGCTCGCGGTCGGCCGGGGTTCGCACTCTCGCCCACGCGAGCAAGATCAGAAGTCCGTAGCCGGCGAAGAACACACCAAGCACGAGGACGAACACGGGCCCCACGTTCGGTACGGCCTGGCCGAAAACGAGGATCGCGGCGGCGGCCGCGAGGCGGAGTCCGCCGATCGCGGTTTCGACGCGCTTGTGGTCAACGCGGTCGGCTCCTCGCTCGGCGGACCAGGTCGTGCTCGCGCTGGCATGCCCCATTACGGGAATCCGTGCGGAAGCGTGGGGACCGCGGTCGGGACGGGTGGGATCGTCGGAAGGGGCGGGGTCCTTGTCGGTTCGGGTGTCGGAGGAGTTGAGACGGACGGCACCGGTGCGATCGTCGGCGGGTTTGTTTGGGTCGGTGGCGCGGTCGGCGAAGCGACTGGCGGCGAGGCGGTCGGTGTCGCAGTCCGTGCGTTGGTCGCGCTTGGGAACGTCGCCGCGGGGCCAGGAAGCGTCTGTGGTGAGGTCGAGCCCGCCGGAGGCGAGGCTGATGCGGACGCGGTCGCGCTGGCAGGCGCATCGCTTGGTGAGTCGTGACGCGAGCTGTCTCGTGTGAGACTGAATCCGGCGAGGGCGACGCCGACCGCAAGCGATGGCCCGAGAAGCACGTACAACGTGAAGGAAGCCCGACCCGTCTGGCCGGCAGCTTGGCCGCCCGACTTCCCCTCGCTACCCACGC
>DATLPP010000216.1:0-18154 GCA_035535615.1 Candidatus Udaeobacter sp. | reverse complement strand
AGGAGCCGCCGATGGGTACCGCGTCATCATCGCGGCCGGTGGCGACGGGACCGCGAACGAGATCGCGAACGGAATGGCTGGCAGCGGCGCTGCGCTCGCGCTTTATCCGATCGGGTCGGGCAACGACTTCGCGCGCGCGCTCGGATACCCGCGGCGCCGGCGTGACGTTCCCCGGTTCGTCCGCGATGCGCGCCGCCGGACCATCGACGTCGGCGAAGTCAACGGGCGCATCTTCGTGAACTCGGCCGGCGTCGGCATCGACGGCCACGTCGCGCAGCGCATCGCGGCGACCTCGAGGTTCGTCGGAAAGACGCTCGGCTACTTCGCCGGCTCGCTCATCGGTATTGGCACGTATCGGCCGCAGGTGATGCGCGTGCTGGTCGACGGCGAGCTGTACAGCGGACGATTCCTCACCGTCGTCGCGGCCAACGGGACGCACTTCGGTTCGGGCATGCACGTGGCCCCAGAGGCTTCGCTCGACGATGGCCAGCTCGACATCCTTCTCGCGGGCGATCTCTCGCGCTGGTCGTCGCTCGTCGCGCTGGGCAAGCTCTATCGCGGGACGCACGTCGACGGGAAGAAGATCGTGATGAAGCGCGCGCGCGCGGTCGAGATCGAGCTCGAGCGGCCGTTGCGCGCGCAGCTCGACGGCGAGACGACGACGGCACAGCGCTTCTCCATTCGCATCCGCCCCGGCGCGCTCGAGGTCCTCACGCGATGAAGCGCGCCGACCCGCGACGAGCGCTGCCGTCGGTGGATGCGATCCTCCGAGCGGGGCAGCCAACCGATGTCGAGCGCGAGCGATTCACGCGCGTCGCGCGAGAGGTGCTCGCGCGAGCGCGCGCCACGCACGCTTCGGGCGATGCAGCGACGTTCGCGGCCGAGACGCGCGCCGCCCTCGTGGAGCGCGAGCGCCTCACCTTGCGAAGCGTGATCAACGCGACAGGCGTCATCCTGCAGACGAATCTCGGGCGCGCTCCGCTCGCGCCTCGCGCGCTCGCCGCCATCGCGGCCGCGGCTGGGGCTGTGACCGTCGAATACGATCTCGTCGCCGGAAAACGCGGCGAGCGACACGGGCACGCGGCGCGCCTTCTCGCCGATCTCTCGTCCGCCGAGGACGCCGCGGTCGTGAACAACAACGCCGCCGCCGTCCTGCTCGCTCTGGCGGCCCTCGCATCGCGCAGGGAGGTCATCGTCGCGCGCGGCGAGCTCGTCGAGATCGGCGGCGGCTTCCGGATCCCCGATGTGCTCCGGCGCTCCGGCGCGAAGCTCGTCGAGGTTGGGACGACGAATCGGACCTACGCGCGAGACTACGCGGGCGCGATCAATGAGAAGACCGGCGCGATCCTTCGCGTCCACGCCAGCAACTTCAAGATCTCGGGTTTCGTCGCGCGTGCCGAGGGGCGCGACCTCGCCGCGCTCGCGCGCGAGCACAACGTCGCGTTCATCCACGATCTCGGCAGCGGAACCTTCCTGGACACGTCCCGCTTCGGGCTCGGCAAGGAGCTCACGATCGGCGAGGCGGTGCGCGAAGGCGCGGACGTCGTCACCTTCAGCGGCGACAAGCTCCTGGGCGGGCCGCAGGCCGGTATCGCGGTCGGCCGCGCCGAGTACATCGCGAAGCTTCGGGCGCACCCGCTCATGCGCGCGCTCCGCCCCGACAAGCTGACCATCGCCGCGCTTCTCGCGACGCTCGAGACCTACCGCGATGGCAACGCCGAGGAGGAGCTGCCGGTCTGGCGGATGATCGCGGCGCCGCCGCGGTCTCTTGCGGCCCGCGCGAGCGGCGTCGCCGCGAAGCTAATGGCGGCAGGCATCAGCGCCGATGTGATGGAGGTGCGATCCACGGTCGGCGGCGGGTCGCTCCCAGAGGAGACCCAGCCGTCCTTCGCCGTGGCGATCGGCGGAGCCTCGGCGACTCGGATCGCGCAGGCCCTCCGGTCCGCGGACCCACCGGTGGTCGCGCGGATCGTCGAGGAACACGTCGCACTCGACCTGCGGAGCGTGCTACCGGAGGATGATGAGGTTCTCGCGCGCGCCGTAATCGGCGTGCTGGCGAAAGGGGGAGCAGATGGATCTTCGCAACACAAAAACGGACCGCGCGCCGGCACCGGTCGGTCCGTATAGCCAGGCGATCATCGCGGGCGACCTCGTGTTCTGCGCGGGGCAGCTCGCGCTCGACCCGCAGACGGGGCAGCTCGTCGGCGGCGACGACATCCGCGCGCAAACGAGGCGCGTCCTCGACAATCTCGCGGCCGTTCTCGTCTCGGCGGAGTCGTCACTCGATCGCGTGACGAAGACGACCGTGTTCCTCGCGGACCTCGCCGACTTCCAGGCTATGAACGAGGTCTACGCCGAACGCTTCGGGACCCACAAGCCGGCGCGCTCCACTGTCGGGGCCCCTCTGCTGCGCGGCGCGAAGGTGGAGATCGACTGCATCGCGGTGCGTCGTAACGTCTAGACCCGACTCGAGCGCGCGCGTCATCGCGACCGCGGGCCATGTCGATCACGGCAAGTCGACGCTGATCACCGCGCTGACCGGCATCGACCCGGACCGCCTGCGCGAGGAGCGCGAGCGCGGCATGACCATCGATCTCGGTTTCGCGTGGCTTCGCCTGTCTGGGGGCGACGAGGTCGGGATCGTCGACGTGCCGGGCCACCAGGACTTCATCCGAAACATGCTCGCGGGCGTCGGTCCGGTCGACGCCGTGCTGCTCGTCGTCGCGCTGGACGAGGGCATGATGCCGCAGACGCGCGAGCATCTTGCGATCCTCGGAGTGCTCGGTGTCGACCGGGGCGTTGTGGCGCTGACCAAACGCGATCTCGTCGACGACGAATGGGCGTTGCTCGCGCGCGCCGACGTCGCCGCCGCGCTGGAGGAAACGCCGCTCGCCGGCGCGCCGATGATCGAGGTGTCGGCGACGGCCAAGACCGGACTCTCCGAGCTCGTCGAGGCGCTCGAGTCGGTGCTTCGGACGGCGCCGGCCCGTCGGGACCTCGGCAGACCACGCCTCGCGATCGATCGCGCCTTCACCCTCACCGGCTTCGGGACCGTGGTCACCGGCACGCTCGTCGACGGCTCGTTCGCGGTCGGTGACGAGGTCGAGATCCTCCCGACGACTCAGCGCGCGCGCATCCGCGGGATCCAGACCCACAAACGCGCGCTCGAGTCCGCGAGTCCGGGCAGCCGCGTCGCTTTGAATCTCACCGGAGTCGAGAAGGACGAGCTCGAGCGCGGGATGGTGGTCGTGCGTCCGGGGACGCTGGTGCCGGTGTCGGTCCTTTCCGCGCGGGTCGATGTCCTTGGTTCGGCATCCGATGCGGTCGCACACGACGAAGCCGTGAAGGTGCACGCCGGCACAGCCGAGGTGATGGCGCGCGTGTCCTTGCTCGAGGGGCCGACGCTCGAGCCGGGGGGATCCGGCTGGCTGCAGCTTCGTCTCGCCACTCCGCTCGCCGTCGCGGTCGGCGACCGTTTCGTAATTCGGCGCCCATCTCCACCGGAGACGCTCGGCGGCGGCGCGGTCGCGGATATTTCGGGCGAGCGCATGCGGCGGCGTCGCGACGCGGTCGCGACGCTCGAGCGGCGCACCGCTCCAACCGCGGCCTCTCGACTCCTCGCCGCGCTCGACGTTCCCCGCACCCCGAACGAAGCCGGAGGGCGCAGCGGTCTTGACGCGGGCGAGCGCGACGCGGCCGCGCGCGAGCTCGTCGAGAGTGGGCGGGCCGTGCCGCTTGCCGATGCGCTGGTCGCCCGCGAGACCTTCGAGTCCTTCGCGACCCGCATCGAGCGGAGCCTTGCCGCGACGCACCGGCGCGCGCCGCTTCGCGCGGGCGCGTCACGTGAGGAGATCCGTTCGTCGGTGGATCTCCCGGCGAAACGGTTCAACGCGATGGTCGAACGGCTCGTGCGGGACGGGCGCATCGCCGAGAGGGGGAGTGCGCTGGCACTCGTAGCGCATGCACCCGCGCTCACACCCGACCAGGAATCGGCATGGTCGCGGGCGCGTGCGGCGCTCGCGCGCGAGCCGCTCCAGCCACCCTCGCCGGCCACGCTCGAATCCGAGTACGGCATCGACCCGGAGATCGTGGCGGCTCTCGCCGAGCGCGGCGATCTCGTCCGGATCGGCACGGAGGCCGTGTTCCTGCCCGACGCGGTCGCCCGCTTTGCAGAGGCGGTCGTGAGCGAGCTCGCGGCGGCCGGGACGATCACCGTCGCCCGCGCCCGTGACCTGACGGGCTCGAGCCGAAAGCACGTGCTGCCGCTTCTTGGCTTCCTGGACGATCGCGGCCTCACGCGCAGATCCGGGGACGATCGGGTCCTGGTCATCCCGCCAGAGCAGGCGCGCGAGCGCGTCGCTACGCTCGTCGCTCGAAAGAAGGTCGCTCAATGAGATTTCGTGCAGTTCGTCCCTCGCAGCTCGGCAAGGTCGACGCGATCGTCGTCACGCTCTTCGCCGGAGGCGAGCCTCCCGCGTGGCTTCCCCGTACGACGAAGACCGCGATCGCGCGCCTCCAGAAACAGGAACAGGGAGTCACGCGGCTGTATGGCGTGAACACGCTGCACGAGGAGACCCGCGTCGTCATCGTCGGCGGCGGGAAGCCGACGGAGATCGATGCCGAGCGCGCGCGCAACATCGCGAGCGCCGGTGTTCGCGCGTTGTGGCGAGCGTCTGTGCGCAAAGTCGCCATCGCCGTCGACGCGGGTTCGCTCGGCGAGGAGCGTGCGGCGCAGGCCGCGGTCGAGGGCGCGATCTACGCGATGTGGCGCCCCGAGGCTCACCGAACGCGCGCGGAAGAGCGCCGGCTGCCGGATATCGATCAGGTCCTACTCGTCACCGAGAAGGCCGTGGCGAGCGCGATCGAGCGTGGGACCGCGATCGGCGAGGCCACCAACGCAGCGCGCCGCTTAGCGAACGAGCCCGCGAACCGCATGACCCCGACGCTTGTCGCCGAAGCCGCGAAGGAGCTCGCGAAAGAAGCCGGCGTCCGCATCGAAGTACTCGATGCCGACCGTTGTCGAGCGCTTGGCATGGGGAGCTTCCTCTCGGTCGCGCAGGGGAGCCACGAGCCCCCGCGATTCATCGTCATGCGGCACCGGGGCCGCGGCGGATCGGGGTACGACCTTGCCCTGGTGGGGAAGGGGATCACCTTTGACTCCGGCGGGATCTCGATCAAGCCCGCGGACAACATGCATCACATGAAGGCCGACATGACCGGCGCCGCGTCGGTCATCGCGGCGCTCGCTGCGATCGGCAAGCTCGGCCTCAAGGCCAACGTCATAGGCATCGCGCCCTGCACCGAGAACCTGCCCGGCGGGGGCGCGACCAAACCCGGGGACGTCTTCACCGCGATGAGCGGGAAGACCGTCGAAGTCATCAACACCGACGCCGAGGGCCGGCTCGTCCTCGTCGACGGCATCACCTACGCGCAGCGGGAGGGGGCCAAACGAGTCGTCGATGTGGCGACCCTGACCGGGTCGATCGCGGTGGGCCTAGGCGAGCACTTCAGTGGCCTTTTCGGCAAGCCCGACTCGTTCGTGGAGCTTGTTCGCGCGACAGCGACGGCAGCGGGGGATCGAATGTGGCCGATGCCGCTGACCGACGAGTACCGCGAGGCGGTCAAAGGAGAGGTGGCCGACATTCGGAACAGCACCGGCGCCCGTGCCGGGGGTGCCATCACCGCCGCCGCCTTCCTCGAGTCGGCCGTCGAAGACGGGACCGAGTGGGCGCACATGGATATCGCCGGCACCTTCTGGTTCGAACGCGACCGGCCGCATGCGCCGAAGGGTCCTCAAGGGCCGGCCGTTCGTACCCTGATCGCTCTTGCGGAGCGCTTCGCCCAACAGTCACAATAGAACGCATGGTCTATGCCGTAGATAAGGCTCGGCTCGACCGAAACCCTCTTTACGCGGCGGCGGACCCCCCGGCCTCCGGCCGGTGCCCCACCGCGCGGGGGCCCTCGGTCGAGCCGAGCCAATCGAACCGGGCCCGCCTGTGACCGAGCAGCTCAGCTTCAGACTCGGCGAGCCGAGGCCAGACATTCTCCAAGGACTCCAGCCGGAGCAGCGGCTCGCGGTCGAACATGGATCGGGCCCGCTCCTGGTCGTCGCTGGAGCGGGCACGGGCAAGACCCACGTTCTGACAGCACGCATCGTCCATCTCATCACCACCGGTGCCGCGAAGCCGCACGAGATCCTTGCCGTCACGTTCACCGAACGCGCTGCGGCCGAGATGCAGGAGCGCGTCGACATCAACACGCCGATCGGACTGAACGATGCGGTTATCCGCACTTTCCACGGATTCGGCGACGAGGTCTTCCGCGAGTTCGCGCTCGAGCTCGGGCGAAGCGGCGAGCTCCGTGTCCTATCGCCGGCGGAGCAGGTGATCCTCGTGCGCGAGCACCTCTACGGCTGCGCTCAGTGCGAGATCGCTTTGCCACTCAAGCGCTATCGGCCGGCGGGCGATCCGCTCCAACACGTCCGCGCGCTTCTCGATCTCTTCGGGCGCGCGCGCGACGAGGACGTCTCGCCCGAGGCCTATGTCGCGTACGCCAAGTCGCTTCGCGACGCGGTGGGGGATTCGCTCGACGCCGACGTGAAAGCCGACGAGGCTTCGTCGCACGAGGAGCTTGCCGCCACGTACGACGCGTACACGCGCATCAAGGACCGGCACGGCGTCGTCGATTTCGGCGATCAGATCGCGCTCACGCTCAAGCTTCTGCGCGAGCACCCCGCCGCCGCGGCGCGGCTGCGGAGCCGCTTCCGGTACATCCTCGTCGACGAGTTCCAGGACACCAACGACGCGCAGTTCGAGCTGCTCCGACTTCTCGCGGAGCCCCATCGCAACATCACCGTCGTCGGCGACGACGATCAGTCGATCTTCGCGTGGCGCGGCGGGACGCTCCGGAACTTCGACCGCTTCCGCGAGAGCTATCCGGACCACACGACTGTGCCGCTCGTCGAGAACCGACGTTCGTCGCAGGGCCTGCTCGACGCCGCATATCGCCTGATCACGAAGAACCCAGAGCGTCTCGAGACCAGCCTCGGCATCGACAAACGGCTTCGCGGCCGCGACCAGTCGGATGAGGTGGATGTCGACCACATTCAAAGAGTCACCGGGGTCGAGGAAGCGGAGACGGTCGCGGACCTCATCGCGCGTGAAGCGGTCCGTCGTCAGCGGCGCTTCGGCGATTTCGCGATCCTGGTCCGAAACAACGCCGACGCGACGCCCTTCCTGCACGCCCTTGCGCAAAGACAGATCCCGACTCACTTCTCCGGTGGTGGCCAGTTGTACGAGCGTCCCGAGATCCGGCTCCTCATCTCGTTTCTCTCCGCAGTCGCGCTCCCGTCGGACTCGCGACACGTCTACAACCTCGCGGTCTCACCCCTCTATGGATTTCCCGCGGACGATCTCGCGCGCGCGATGGAGGGAAGCGGCCGCAGACAGAAGCCGCTCCGCGAGGTGTTTGAGGAGATCGCGGCGGGGAAGACCGCGGCGGGCGATGACGCCGTCGCCTCCGCGAAGCGCCTCATCGAGGATCTCGGCCACTACGCCGCGCGTGCGACGGAGCTCGGCACCGCGGCGCTCCTCTTCGAGTTCCTCGATCGCTCCAAGCTCCTCGCCCGATACCTTGAACCGGACTCGACCCTCGTGGAGGAGCAGGCGCGGAACGTCGCGAAGTTCCTCCGTCTCGTCCAGAGCGCCGGCCGCGCGCTCGCGACGGACCGGGCGTCATTCTTCGTTCCACACCTCGAGCTCCTGCGCGAGGCGGGAGACGACCCCGTCGCGGCGGACTTCGAGACCTCGCGCGAGCAGGTGAACGTGCTCAGCGTCCATAAGGCCAAGGGGCTTGAGTTCGGGATGGTCTTCCTGGTGCATGCGACCGACGAGCGGCTACCGGGCCAGGCGCGCCTCGATCCCTTTCGCCTTCCCGACGCGCTGGCGCGGACGCCTCCACCCGATCGCGATCGGCACATCGCCGAGGAACGGCGCCTCGCGTATGTCGCCATGACGCGAGCGAGGGACACCTTCTATTTCACCAGCGCGATCGACTACGGCTATCAGCGTGCCGCTCGCCCGAGCCGGTTCATCGCCGAGGCGCTTGGTCGCGAGCCGTCGCGGCTGAGTGCGCGACTCCAAGTGGCTCAGGAGCTCGAGCGCTTCCAACAGCCGCCGGGTGAGGCGGACGCACCGCTGCCGGCGCTTGGCGCGGACGATGTCCTGACGGTGTCGTACGAGGCGATCGACGACTACCAGAAATGCGCGCTCCTCTACCGGTTCAAGCACGTGCTGCAGATCCCGACGCTTCCGACGCCGCAGATGACGTACGGCCTCGCGCTCCACGAGGCCGTGAAGGACTACCTGCGTCGAAAGCGCGACGGCGCGGAGCCCGCCCTCGCCGAGGTCCAGGCCGTCTTCCGCGCGGCGTGGCTCGCCGAGGGCTTCATCAGCCCGGCCCACGAGAGCGAACGCTTTCAGGCCGGCCTCGCGTCGCTTCGCCGTTTTTACGAGCAGGAACATGGACAACCGGTTCCCGATCTCGTCGAGCAACGCTTCAGCTTCATGCTCGGCAAGGATCGCGTTGTCGGGCGCTGGGACCGCGTCGATCGGACGCCGACCGGTGCTGTGGTCATCGACTACAAGGCGGGCGCCGACGAAGAGGGCAGTGGTCGGGCGCAGCGGTCGGCGAACGAGAGTCTTCAACTGCGCCTCTACGCGCTCGCACACGAACGCGTCTATGGCGAACGCCCCACCCAAACGGTGCTGCACTACCTGGAAAGCGGCGAGCGCGGGACGGTCGCGCCGACTGAGGACAGCATCGGCGCGGTGCGCGGTCTCATCACCGGCACGGCCTCGCGGATCCGCGCGCGGGAGTTCTCGCCGAATCCCAAGGGACTGCGAACCTGCCAGCAGTGTCCATATCACCAGATCTGTCCGAGCTCGCTCACCGCTCGTGCTGCGTCGGCGTCGGCGGTGCCCGTCGGCTAGGCGTCGTTGCACACAGACGAGCGTGCGCAATCAAAAAAGGGAGCAGGGCCAAAACCCTG
The DNA here is from genome assembly GCA_035535615.1 of Candidatus Udaeobacter sp. Lineage (GTDB taxonomy): Bacteria > Chloroflexota > Limnocylindria > P2-11E > P2-11E > 3-1-20CM-2-70-9. The sequence continues at coordinate 9,105 of DATLPP010000216.1, read as the reverse complement.
CTCCCTTTCGTTTGTTCGTGTCTGCTATGCGGTCGCGGATACCCGGCGCTGACTCCGTAGGAGCTGCGCGAGGCGCACCGTTCCGCCGAGGGCGATGAGGCCCGCCAGGAACGGGATCGCCTGCGAGATGGGATCGTTGGTCGCTGGCGTGTTCGTCGGAGCGGTCTGCGTCTCGGGCGCCGCTGCCGGCGCGAGCACCGCTACCGTCCCGAGGTCGTACGGCGCGAAGTACGTGCCCTGCGTGACCTGCCAGGTGTAGGTGCCGGCTGCCGGGAAGTAGACGTTCGCGACGTAGTGGCCGGCGGGGCCCTGCGGGGTCGCGGGGTAAGAGAGGACCTTGCCGGTCCCGTTGCGGACGACGATCTCCGCGATGTCCGCCTTGTACGGCTCGACGCCGTCCATGAGCATCATGAAGCCGACCGGAATCATCTGACCGGCGTGAAGACCTCCGGGCGGAAGCGCGTCGAGCTTGGAAACCGCGCCCTCCTTCGCCAGTGCGGTGCCGGCGAGGGCGCCGAGCGTGAGGAGCGTGCCGATCGCTAGGACGTTTATGCGTCGCATGCGTTCCTCCGAGCGGTGGCTGCATGGCCCTTGCGCCACTCAGCAATCCATACAACCGGTGGCGTCGCCGGTTCCCGTCCCTGCGCAAGGACGTGACTACGCCGGCTGGGCCACCTTCGGCGCCCGTACGGTCAGCAACAGAAGGAACGCGACGAAGACGAGAACGGCGGCCCCAACGAACGAGGCTCGGTAGCTGTCGAAGTTACCGATGAGGATCCCGGCGATGACCGCCCCGATCGGTTGCGCGAGGGACCAAACGCCGGAGCCGAGGCCGGTCATTTCGGCGGCGCGCTCGGGAATCACGAGGTCCACGAGGAGCGGGACGTTGAGCGCGGTCCACACACCATTCGCGAAGCCGATGAAGGCCATGACGACGAGGGCCTGAGGGACGGTTTGCACCTGGGAGCCGATAAGCGCGATCACCGAGAACGCGACCATGCCGACCGCGAGCACGGGCTTCTTTCCTACGCGGTCTGCCATGTAGCCGGCGGGGATCGCACCGACGATCGTCCCCAGGAGCGCGGGGAGAAAGAGCTGGAATGAGTCGCCCTCGGTCGTGCCGAGCTCATTGACCGCGAACCGCGTCAGATAGGGGATGACTCCACCGGTGCCCAGCCAGAAGACCGCTGCCGCGAGAACGTATTTCGTGAGCTCGCGCTGTGCGAGCAAGCCGCTTACATATTTGCCGACGTCGATCTTGACCCGATCCTTTGGCGCAGGCGGTGAGTCGGGCTCGCGCACGCCGATGGTCGTGATGGTGAAGCTGACCACGAGGATCGCGGCAACCAGAACGAACACGAGCTGCGGCGACTGGCCCCAGAGGAATAGCGCGATGAGGGTCGCCGCGATCTGACCGAGCATGTTGAATATCGCCAGGACCGTCCCGACGCGCCCGCGCTGACTCGGCGGGACGAGGTCGGCCATGAGCGCGGTGTACGGATCGACCGCCACGTTGAGGAAGAACGCGTTGATCGAGAGCACGATCAGCATTGGGACAAGCGGTGGGAATCCGGAGAGATACAGGAGCGACGCCGCGGTGAGGGCAACCCCGGCGATGAAATACGGCTTCCGGCGGCCGATGCGGGTGCGCGTCCGGTCGGACATCGCGCCCACAATTGGTTGCGCGAAGGCGCCGGCCAGGGACCGTTCCTGCGATAGCAGGCCGACGAGCCAGATCGGGACTTCGGGATACCTGTTGAGGTACAGGCCCGCAGCGCCGTTCAAGAAGTTGTAGACGGCGTTCGCACCCAGGCTGCCGAAGCCATAGACGACGGACTCGCGGAAGGTGAGCGGTCGGGTCGGTCCGGTTGCTTCCACGCCCGACGTTCTAGCGCACTCGCATTGCGTGAGTGTTGGCAGGCGGTCGGTGAGAAGGTGCTCCCGCACACGACAAACCTTCCTCGAACGCTTGTGCTAACGCATTCGGGCACCGACAATCCGACCGATGGATCTGGCCACGCTTCTCGCGCTCGTCGCTGCGATCGCGGCCCTCGGCGCACTGGCGGTGGTCCTCCGGCGTCCCGCCACCGGCGACGCTTCTGCGGTGCGCGACTCGCTCTCGGCGCAGCTGCACGCCGCACAGCAGGGGACCCAGGGACAGGTCGAGCTTGTCGCGCGTTCGGTTGGCGATTTGCGGACCGAGCTGAGTCGGGCGCTCGGAGCGACCGAGCAGCAGGTCGCGACGCAGGCCGGAACGACCAATCGAACGCTCAACGATCTGTCGCGGCAGCTCGGCACCCTGAGCGAGCAGAGCCAAAGGATCGGAGACCTCGCGAAAGACATCGGGTCGCTCCAGGACCTTCTCCGGGCGCCGAAGGCACGCGGCGGATTTGGCGAGCTGCTTCTCGAGCGGCTCCTGCACGACGCTCTACCTGCGGGGGCCTACGAGGTCCAGTACACGTACAAGGACGGCTCGCGCGTCGACGCGATCGTCCGCTACTCGGGACGCATCGTTCCGATCGACGCAAAGTTCCCCAACGAGACCTGGAACGCGCTCGCGAAGGCCGTCGACGAGACCGACCGCCGCACGAAGAAGCGCGCGTTCCTTCAGCAGGTGCGTCGGCATATCGATGCGGTCGGCCGGTACGTATCGCCGGCGGACGGGACGATCGATTTCGCCGTCATGTACATACCGTCGGAATCCATCTACTACGACCTCGTGCTGCGCGAGGAGGAAGGGGAGCCTGACCTGCGCGCGTACTGTGCCGAGCGCAAGGTGATCCCGGCGTCTCCGAACACGCTCCTCGCATATCTCCAGGTCGTCTCGCTTGGCGTTCGCGGGCTCGCGATGCAGGAGCGCACGCGTGAGCTGCAGCAGGGCGTCGCGGCGGTGCGCCGCGAGTTCGAGCGGTTCGTCGAGCTGCACGATCAGCTCGGCCGCCATCTCGAGAACGCGACGAAGAAATTCGATGAGACGGATCGTGCCCTCTCACGTGCCTCGAGCGCGATCGAGACGCTCGCGCAGGCCCCGATAGCGGCGGGTGGCGAGCAGGTCGCCCTGCCTCTTCGAATGGAGCCGCGCTCCAAGGTCGACGACAGCTGACGAGGCCGCTCCTCGCACTGGGCGCTCTGGCGTCGATCGCCGCCGTGATTTTCCTGGTGCTGACCCGCGATCCGACCGAGCCCCTCGCGGTCGCCGCCGTCGTGGGCGGGTCCGCCCTCGCCATCGCGTGCGCCGTCGCGTTGATCGGCGTGGCCGTCGAGGAGCGGGACGCGGCGCTCGCACGCCCGCGGCGCCGCCGGCCGCAGCGCGCGCCGGCCGTCCGTCGCGGCATCGAGGTCGGCGCCCTTCTCGCCGCGCTCGGTCTTCTTCGCGCCGTGGACGGACTGAGCATCATCACGGGGGGATTCGTCGTTGCCGGATTCGTCCTGGCCGAGCTCGTTCTGACTGCGCGTCCCACGCCGCGTTCGGGGTAGCCTCAGGACCACTTGGACGCCGCGGCGCGTAAGAAGCGAATCTCCGAGCGCGTCGACGCGCGCGCGCAGGCGCTCGACCGGCTCGCGCTGGAGATCCATGCGCGGCCCGAGCTCGCTTTCGAGGAGCGCTTCGCGTCGAGCGCGCTCGCGGACTACCTGGAGTCGGAGAAGGTTTCGGTCCAGCGCGGGGCCGGCGGTGTCGAGACGGCCTTCGTCGCCGAGGCGGGGTCGGGTGGTCCCGTCGTCGCGATACTCGGCGAATACGACGCGCTGCCGGGGATCGGCCACGGGTGCGGCCACAACCTCATGGGAACGGCGGCGATCGGCGCGTTCCTCGCGCTCCGCGACATGCTCGACGGCGTGCGCGGTCGGGTGCGCGTCATCGGCTGCCCCGCCGAGGAGCGCGGCAATGGCAAGGTCCAGCTCATGAAAGGTGGCGTGTTCGAAGGCGTCGACGCCGCGCTCATGTACCACCCCGGCGACCGGGACGAGATCGATCCGCTCATGCTCGCGATGGTCAACCTCGACGTCGAGCTTCTGGGAAAGGCCGCACACGCCGCGGCGGAGCCGCACGATGGCGTCAACGCGCTCGACGGACTCGTGCTCGGATGGAACGCGATGTCCGCGCTGCGCCTCTTGGTCCGGAGCGACTCGCGGATCCACGGGATCATCACGGACGGTGGAAAGGCGCCGAACATCATCCCGGACCGCGCCGCCGCGAGGCTCATGGTCCGTTCGCCGGACAACACGTACCTCGCCGACCTTCGCCGCCGGGTCCTCGCATGCTTCGAGGGCGCGGCTGTCGCGACCGGGACCGAGATCCATCCGACGTGGAGCGACGTCTGCGAGGTAGTCAGCACGAACCGTCCTCTCGCGGAGGCGTTCGCCGAGAACGTCCGGACGCTTGGACGGACGATGCAGGCGCGCCGTCCCGCGGACACGCACGGGTCCACCGATATGGGCAACGTCACGACGGTGATCCCGGGGATCCATCCGTTTCTCTCGATCACCGAGGGTCCGGTGCCCGGGCATTCCATCGCGTTCACCGAGGCAGCGCGTGCGCCACGCGCGCTCGAGACCATGCATCTCGCCGCGAAAGCGCTCGCCATGACGGCGCTCGACGTGATGATCGAGCCCGCGCTCCTGAAACACGCGAAGGAGGCGCACGTTGGCCGCGCCGCGTGACTGGCAGGGCGCTGAGCGCGATCCCTCCGAGGCCGCGCGGCTCGCGGCGCTCTACGACCTCGACACCGCGCCACTCGAAGGAGCACCGGACGTCGAGTGGTTCAGCGGCCTCGCGCGCCGGACCGGCGGCCCGATCCTCGAGCTCGGCTGCGGGACGGGCCGGATCACGGTTCCGGTCGCCCAGGACGGCCACCACGTTGTCGGACTGGACCGCTCCGGGGCGATGCTCGAGCGGGCCGAGCGGCGCGCCCGCCGAGCGAATGTCGAGGTCCGCTGGGTCGAGGGGGACATGCGCGCGTTCTCCTTCAATGAGGCGTTTGCCCTCGTCTTCGTCGCCCTCAACTCGTTCCTCATGCTCGATCCCAACGACCGCTGGTCGTGCCTCGCTCGCGTGCGCGAGCACCTCGCGCCGCGCGGTCGGGTCGCGATCGATGTGTTCCAGCCGGATCCGGAGGTCGTGGTTGGCCTTGACGGCGGCGTCGCCGATGAATGGGAACGCGTGGATCCGGAGAGCGCCCGCGCGGTACGGAAGTTCTCGTCGAGCCGCGCCAACGTCGACGGTGTGACGCAGCGGATCTGGTACGACGAGACCGACGACCACGGGGCGGTGCAGCGCATCGGCGGCACGACGACCCTCCACTATCTCTACCGGCGGGAAGCGGAGCTCCTCTTTTCAGAGGCCGGGTTCGTTATCGAGACGCTCCACGGTGATTACGACGGCAACCCGGCTGACGCGCAGTCGCGCAAGCTGCTGGTCGTGGCGAAGCGCAAGGAGCGCGGACAGGGACGCGAGCGACGACACTCGTGACCGACCTTCTCATTCGGGGCGGAACGGTGATCGACGGGACGGGAGCGTCCGGCAGGCGCGCGGACGTCGCGATACGGGGCGGACGCATTGCCGCGGTCGGCGCCGATCTCGCAAAAGACGGCGCCCGGATCATCGACGCGAAAGATCGCGTCATCACGCCGGGATTCATCGACATCCACTCGCACTCCGATGAGGCGATGTTCGTCAACGACGCCCTCGAGAGTGCGCTCCACATGGGTGTGACGCTCGTCGTATGCGGAAACTGCGGCGGCTCGTCGGCGCCGGTGAGCGGCCTCGCCGAAGCCGAGCTCGACCGTGAGCTCTCTCGCCTCAACGTGCAGAGGACCTGGTCGTCCTTCGGCGAGTACGCCGACGCGGTCGACCGGGTCAAGCCCGCGATCAACGTGTGCTCGTTCGTCGGCCATGGCACGCTGCGGTCCTGCGTGATGGGCGCGGACGACCGCGCGCCGACAAAGGACGAGCTCGCGCGGATGCGGGCGCTCCTCGCGAAGTCGATGGATGAAGGCGCGATCGGACTCGCTTCTGGGCTGATCTACCCGCCGAGCGCGTTCGGGACGACCGACGAGCTCGCGGCGCTCTGCGAGGTCGTCCGCGACAAAGGCGGCCTCTACGCGAGCCACATCCGCAACGAATCGACGAAGCTCCTCGATGCGGTCGAGGAGAACCTCGAGATCGGGCGGCGGTCCGGCGTGCGAGTGGAGCTGTCACATCACAAAGCGTCGGGACAGAAGAACTGGGGCAAGGTCAAGGAGTCGACGGCGCTGATCGAGCGCGCCCGCCGCGAAGGCGTCGACGTCACCGCGGACCAGTACCCGTATACGGCGTCGTCCACGGGGCTCGCGGTCACGATCCCGAACTGGGTGCACGAGGGCGGCACGGCGAAGATGTGCGAGCGCCTCCGCGACCCAGCGGTGCGGGCGCGGATCCGCAATGAGGAGGTCGAGACCGGACGCGCCTTCGACCGTATCGTCATCGCGAGGGCGCGTCACCATCCGGAATGGGCGGGGAAGAGCGTGCAGCAGCTCGCCGACGAGGCCGGCCGCGACCCGCTCGAATGGTCCTGCGACGCGCTCATCGAGCACGACGGCGCGGTGGACATCGTTCACCACTCGATGAGCGAGGACGACGTGCGCTACGTCATGGCGAAAGAGTGGATCTGCATCGGGAGCGACTCGCGCGCGAATGCTCCGTACGGTCCGCTCTCGTTCGGCAAGCCGCACCCGCGCTCGTACGGGACGTTCCCTCGCGTACTTGGCAAATACGCGCGCGATGAGAGGGTGCTCGGCCTCGAGGACGCGGTCCGCAAGATGACCTCGCTCACTGCGTCGCGTCCGCGCGTTCACGACCGCGGCGTCGTGCGAGAGGGTGCGTGGGCCGATCTGGTCATCTTCGATCCGGCACGCGTGATGGATGAGGCCACGTACGACGACCCTCATCGATATCCGGTCGGGATCGAATACGTGATCGTCAACGGGGGAGTCGCGCTCGAGTTGGGCGAGACGGCGCGCGACCGGCACGGTCGCTTTCTGCGTCAGGGCCCCGACGTCGGAGGGCGATGAAGGTCGCGATCCTCGCCGAAGGCCAGTTCGCGCGCGCCACCGCGAAGACCGCGATCGGAGTGCTCCGCTACGCGCCCTTCGAGGTCGTCGCTGTCGTCGACTCGACCAGGGCAGGGAAGGATGCGGTCGAGTACGTCGGCGTCGGTGCGGGCGTGCCCGTCGTCGCGAGCGTGGAGGACGCGTTCGCGCGCGGCGCGACGGTGCTTCTCATCGGCACGGCCGCTGCGGGCGGTCGCATCCCTGACGGGTACCGGCCCGCGCTCGCCCGAGCACTGGAGCGCGGCATCGAGGTCTGGAACGGACTGCACGAACGGGTGCTCGCCGATCCGGAGCTCGCCGCCGCGGCAGAGCGCGGAGGCGCGAAGGTGCGCGAGCTCCGCGAGCCGCCCGGGGACCTGCCGATCGGCGGTCATCGTGCGCGGCGCGAAGGCGTCCGTGTTGTCCTCACGGTCGGATCGGATGCCGCGGTGGGGAAGATGACCGTCGCGCTCGAGATCGTCGCGGCGCTGCGCCGGGCGGGGGAGCGCGTCGAGTTCGTCGCGACCGGTCAGACCGGGATAGCGATCGCCGGCGGCGGGGTCGCGGTCGACGCGGTCGTGGCGGACTTCATTGCGGGAGCGGCGGAGCTCCTGGTCTGCGACGCCGCCGAGCGCGCTGACTGGGTCGTCGTCGAGGGCCAGGGCTCGCTGACGCATCCGGGTTTCTCGGGCGTCACGCTCGGCCTACTTCACGGAAGCGCGCCCGACCTCATGGTCCTGTGCCATGAAGCCATGCGTCACAGCGTGAAGGGGTACGACGATCGCCAGCCCCTCCGCACGCTGCGCGAGTACGTCCGTATCTACGAAGACGCGGCCGCATGGCGGCGCCCGCCGGGCTATCCCCAGGCGCGGGTGGTGGCGGTGGCGGTAAACACGGCCGACGTGAGCGAGGAGCTTGCCTACGCGTTCATCCGGAACGCTGCCGCGGAGACCGGGGTTCCGGCCGCCGATCCGATCCGCGAAGGCGCCGCCGGCGCCGACCGGCTCGCGAGCGCACTGCGGGAAGGCGTGCCAGCGTGAACGTTACGGTCCGAACCGTCGAGCTCCACCTCGCCGTGCCGTTCGCGATAAGCCGTGCGACCCATACGACGAAGAAGGTCGTGCTCGTCGAGCTGACCGAGAGCGATCGGGTGTCACGCGGCGAGGGCGTGCCGGACGCATTCTTCGGGGAGACGCCGGAGTCCGTCGAACGTGACATTCGAGGGGCGATCGACGCGCTCTCGGAGGATCCGTCGGATCTGACGAGCCTGAACGCCGCGCTCGAGCGCCGATTCCCGCACGGCGGGGCGGCCTGCTGCGCGATCGACATCCTCGCGCACGACCGGGCAGCGCAGGCGGCGGGCGTCACGCTCCGCGATTTTCTCGGCCTCGCCGCGGGCGAGCCGCCACCGACCTCGTTCACGATCGGGATCGCCGAGCCCTCGGTGATGGCCGAGCGCGCGGCGAAGGCTGCCGCGGACGGCTTCACGGTCCTCAAGGTCAAGCTCGGCCACGGCGACGATGTCGCCGCGCTCAGGGCGATCCGCGAGCGCTTCCCCGGAACGATCCGTGTCGATCCGAACGCCGCATGGACCGCCGCCGAGGCGCCCGCGCGGATCGCGGCTCTTGTGCCGTTCGATCTGGAATTCGTCGAGCAGCCGATCGACCCGAAGGACATCGACGGCCTCCGGCGAGTGCGCGAGGCGTCGCCGCTGCCCATCGTGGCCGACGAAGCGGCGGTGCGCGCGAGCGATGTCGCCGGTCTCATCGGCGCCTGCGATGGCATCAACGTGAAATTGCAGAAATGTGGCGGCGTCGGTGCCGCCCGCGCGATGATCGCCGCGGCGCATGACGGCGGGCTGAAGGTGATGCTCGGGTGCCGCGCCGCGGAGACGAGCGTCGCGATCGCCGCAGCGGCGCATCTCGCGCCTGCGGTGGAGTGGGCGGACCTCGACGGGAACTTGCTCATCACCGACGATCCATTCCGCGCGGTCGGCGTGAAGGCGGGTCGCTTCGTGTACTCCGGCCGGCCTGGACT
>DATLPP010000215.1:0-11748 GCA_035535615.1 Candidatus Udaeobacter sp. | reverse complement strand
AAGCCCGATCTGTTCGTGCCGATCAAGACGGTCCCCGCGGCGCAGCTGGACGCCCTTCGCACGCGGCTCTCGCTGATCGAGGGTGTGCAGGTGCAGGCCACGCGCGTGCGCAGCTACCCGACCGGGCTCGCGTCGCAGACGCTCGGCTACCTGGCCGAGGCCAGCGAGGACGAGGCGAAAGCGAAGACGGCGCGAGGCATCGAGGCCGGTGACCTCATCGGAAAGAAGGACACCGGGCTCGAGGCCACGCTCGACGACGAGCTCGGCGGAAGCTACGGATTCCGCCTCGGGATCGTCGAGTCGGACGAGCGCCCGGTCGAAACGCTCGCGGAGACCGCGCCGGTGCCGGGACGCGATGTCGTGCTCTCGCTCGACCCCAAGCTCCAGCTCGCGGCCGAGAACGCGTTGGGCAACAACAAGGGCGCGATCGTCGCCGAAGATCCTTGGTCGGGAGAGATCCTTGCGCTCGCGAGCCGTCCGACCTTCGACCTGAACGCGCTCGTGTCCGGCGACGCGGCGGCGATCGCGCGGTACTCGTCGGACCCGGGCCGACCCTTCTTCAACCGCGCGACGTTCGGCCAGTACCCGACCGGGTCGTCATTCAAACCGATCACGTCCGCGGCCGCGATGCGGAACGGTGTCTACAACTGGGGTGACAAGATCGATTGCCCGGCGCGCTGGACCGGGTATGGCGAGCCATGGGTGCAGCTGAATCACGAGACGGTCGCCCTTGGACCGATCGATCTCCGCACCGCCCTCGCGCGCAGCTGCAACACCTTCTTTTACGAGATCGGCAAGCGCCTCAACGATCGCGACCCGAACCTGCTGCCGAACACCGCGAAGAGCTTCGGCCTTGGGAAGGCCACCGATATCGACTTCGTGTTCGAGGCGGAAGGGATCGTCCCCAGTCCGGATTGGAAAAAGCAGCACTTCACGAACCCGTCGGACCAGGTCTGGAACCCAGGCGACGCGACGAACCTCGCGATCGGTCAGGGATTCCTGCTCGCGACGCCGCTTCAGATGGCGAACTACACATCGACGGTCGCCAACGACGGCATCTTGTGGAAGCCGCGTCTCGTCATCGAGCTCCGAGACCGCGACGGCAAGAGCGTGAAGACCTATCCCAAGACCCAGATGGGCTCGGCTCTCACGATTCCGACCGACCTTTCGCTGATCCGCGACGGCATGCACGCGGTGACGACCGATCCCGATGGGACGGTGTCATTTGTTTTCCAACGCTATTCCCCGACCACCGCGGGGAAAAGCGGCACCGCCGAGTCGCCTGCGCAAGGCAAGGTCGACGCGTGGTTCATCGGATGGGCCTCCTTCGAGCAGCCGTCGATCGCAATTGCCGCGGTGCTCGACGAATACACCGAGAGGCCCGGTGTCTTCGGGTCAGTTGATTCGGCCATTGCGGTGAAGGCCGTGCTGACCGCGAAGTTCGCGACGCCGTAGCCACCGGACCTCATGCGGGCGGGGACTAGGCTCTCGTCGTGCGCCGCGTCCTGACCTGCGGTTTTCTCGCGGCCGTGCTGTCCGCGTGCAGCGTCGAAGCTCCCGAATATCGACCGACGCCCACACCGGCACCGTCGGCCACGGTCGTCGCGAAGCCGGACATTCTGCCGCTCTCGTACTCGGTCACACCGCTCGACGTCCGGCCGAACGCGGTGGCCAAGACGGGGATCTTGTTCTCGAACCCGAACACATTTGTCCTGGACTGGTTCATGACGGTGCGGTTCAAGAGCGCTGACGGCCTCAATGTCACCGACGAGCGCATCGGAAACGCCGGCGTGCCGCCGGATCGAGTCGACACGAAGTTCCAGAACTGGTATTTCCCGATCCCACCGGGGGACTCGTGGACGGTCGTTAGATACGGAACGGCATTCAGCAAGAGCGACGTCCAGGAGTTCAAGGTCGCTCGGAGCCTCGTGACGATCGGCGAGGTCGACGGCGTCCGGGTCGCGAGCCAGTCATGCGCGGGCGACCCGGCGGTGGGCACCATCGGCTGCGATTTCGCCGTCGAAACCAGCACGACCGTGCCCGCGTTCTCGAAGCTTCATCTCGTCGTCGTCGTCCGGACCAAGTCGTCGGAGCGGCCCGTCTTGAGCTTGCTTCAATGGCGTCCCGAGCTCGCAGGGACCGGCAAGCCATGGCTGAACCTTGCGGCCGCTGAGAGCTTCAAGATACATATGAACGACAGCTACCCAACCCCATCGGTTCCGTGGGAATACGAGGTATTCGTGCACGCCTACCAGTACTCGAGCCAATAGACCTCGCGCCTAGCGGCGCTGCGGTCTGCTAGGCCCCGCCTGACGGCCTCGAAACTCGGCCGTCAGTCACCCAGTAGTCCTGAGCGCTAGCCGTCATCGCGATTCGCATGTGGTCGGGTCGCGCACGACGGTGATCTTGTAGTGAGCGCGGCGCAGTTCTCGGTCGAGGAGATCCCGGCAATAGATCTTCATACCGCCTAGGTTTTCAGCCGCCGTCGGATAGGTCCCGTGCTCGAGCCAATCCAAGGTCTTTGCTTCGCCGGCCTCGATCCGTTCGCGATAGGCCGCTACGCGTCTGTCGTCATAGAAAAAGATTGGCTCGCCGGTCGCATTCGTAACGGTGACGAAGTTGGAGCGATCGCCGAGTGAGGTCACGCCGAATGTCGATGTGATCCAAAAGGGCGAGGCGATAAAGAGCAGGACAACCGCGGCGAGGTCCCCAACGATCTCGAAGCCAATCGGTCGTGACTCTTTCGCCCACGGTGCTCTATCAGTTGCAAGGCGGTAACCCATGCGGACGGCCCAGATGACGTACGGAACGAAAATCAACGTACCGCCTGTCGGGAGGATCCAGTCGTCTCGTGGGACGTATGCGATCGCCCAGACGGAAAGCGTCGCACCGAGGACCATGCCGAGTCGCGACCGGACGAGATGATTCCCGCGCTCGCTCTCGATCACAAGGGCAAACCCCAGAGCCCCAAAACCTATGGCGGCGATCGGTCGGGCAATCAGATACGCATCGCCTATGACTGCCGTGAGACTGCCGATGATTGCGACCGGCAGACCGAGAGCCCCCACGGCTCGAGCGAACCTGTGCAGCCGGGTCGCCGCTGGATTCCGCGTTATCCAGAGTGCTGTCCACATCAGCGCCGTGACTACAACGTCACCGAGCGCGCCGATCGCTCGCGACGGGTCGCACCGTGCGAAATCTTCGGGCGAATAGAGGCAGTCTTGGGGCGCGCGTCCGTAACCCAGAGCGAGCGCGCCGACCGCAACCACAGCCGAGATCCACGCGAGCAGTGCCGCCCTCTCGCGAGGGGCCATCCGTTCAAACCACGCGACCATTAACAGTTGCTAGCACGCCCATAGCGTCGGAGGGCCAAACCGCGGGGTGGCTAGACTTGTTTGCATCCCCACCGTTACTGACGCCCCCGCCTCGCGCCGCCTCGATAACGGGCTGGTGATGCACGCGCTCGAGGCGCGGCACGCGCCCGTCGTTTCGCTCTGGGTCTGGTATCAGGTGGGCGGACGAAATGAGGTGCCCGGGACCACCGGTATGTCGCACTTCCTCGAGCACATGCTCTTCAAGGGCACGCCCAAGCATCCGAAGGGCGACCTCGACAAGCTTCTCGCGCGATACGGCGCGCTCTGGAACGCGTTCACCAGCGAGGACGTGACCTGCTACTTCGAGACGGTGCCCGCGGAGCGCTATCCCGTCGCGCTCGAGCTCGAGGCGGACCGCATGCGCAACGCGCTCATCACCGTCGAGGAGACCGAGGCCGAGCGGAACGTCATCGTCAGCGAGCGCGAGGGTCTCGAGAACGATCCGTCGTTCCTCCTCGGCGAGCAGCTGCAGTCCGTCGCGTTCGCACGGCACCCGTACGCGCAGGGCGTCATCGGCAGCAAAGAAGAGATCAAGCTCATGACGCGCGACGGTCTGTACGCGCATTACCGCCGCCACTACGCACCGAACAACGCCTACTTCATCGTCGCGGGCGACGCGCCGGCCGACGAGCTGCTCGATCGCGCGGCATCCGCGTTCGGCTCGCTCGACGCGGAGGTTCCCATCGAACCGCCGAAGGCGCCCGAGCCGCCGCAGTACGGCGAGAAGCGCGTGATCGTTCGCCGTGCCGGCGGCGCGCTGCCGATCATCCAGATCGGCTACAAAGCTCCGCGCGCTTCGGATCCACGCGCGGCCGCGCTCTCCGCGCTCGCGGTCGCGCTCGGTGGCGCGACTGCCGGGGGCGGCGAGGCTGCATCCGGACGCTCGTCGCGCCTCTACCGCGCACTCGTGGACACAGGGCTCGCCACGACGGTCGACGCGTCGTTCAACCTGATGAAAGACCCGTACCTCTTCGTGGCGGAGGCGCACCTCGGCCCGGGCGTGACGCACGAGCGCGTCGAGCGCGTGATCCTCGACGAGCTGGACAAGGTCGCGCGGTCGGCGCTCACCGACGAGGAGTTCGGTCGCGTCCGCAGGCAGATGCTGTCGGCCAGCGCGTTCATGACCGACACGGTCACCTGGCGTGCGTTCCGTTTCGGACAGCTACTCGCGACCGGCGCCGCCACGTCGCTCGGCGAGTGGTATGAGCGGCTCGCCGCGGTCACGGCCGAAGACGTCCGCGCCGCCGCGGAGTCGGTGTTCCAGGAGAAGGGCCGTGTCGTGGGCTGGTTCGTCCCGGAGGCTTCCTGATGGACGTCCGCCGGCATCGTCTCGACAACGGCCTCCGCATCGCCGTCGTCCCCATACCCGGGCTTCTCTCGGCTGCGGTGCTCCTCGCGATCGAGGCGGGCCAGTGGTTCGAGCCCGCGGGCCGTCCCGGCGTCGGCCGCCTCTGCGCGCAGGTGATGCTGCGCGGCACGACCACGCGCGACGCGAAGACCTGGGGCGACGCGCTCGATGGGATCGGCGCCGCCGCGCGCCTCGATGTCGCATCGCACGCGGCGACCTTTAGCGCGCAGTCGCTCGGAAGCGACCTCGATGTTTTGCTCGAGCTCATGGCGGACGCGGTCGTGCGCCCGGCATTCGCCGACAAGGAGGTCGAGCTCGTTCGACAGCAGACCGTCGCCCAGATCGAGGAGGACGCGAAAAACACGCGCGCCGTGGCCGAGAGCGCGTGGCGCCAGCTCGTGTATCCGAAGGGCCATCCCTTCCGCGCCCGTCCGATCGGCGATCTCGAGGTCGTACGCAGCACCAAGGCCGACGACCTTCGCGAGCATCACCGCCGCGCGATCCGTCCCGACGGCGCGGTCCTCGTCGTCGCCGGAGGGGTCGACGCGCAACAGGTCTTCGACGCCGCCGCGACGGCGTTTTCCTCCTGGCGTGCGGGCGGTCCACGCGAGGAGCGAAAGGTTCCCGAGGCGCGCCTGACGACGGCGGTGCGAAAGCTCGAGGTCGTTCCGGACAAGACCCAGAGCGATGTCGTACTGGGGTGGCCGGGTCTGCCGCGGACCGATCCGCGGTTCGTCTCGGCCCGCGTCACCAACATGGTCTTCGCGGCCGACACGTTCGCGAGCCGCGCCGGCCACGTCGTCCGAGACGAGCTCGGGCTCGCGTATTACGTCTTCAGCACGATCGGCGGCTCGCGCGGGCAATCACCGTGGGTCGTGCGCATGGGCGTGAATCCGATCAACGTCGACCGTGCGGTGAGCACGACCCTCGACGAGCTGCGGAAGATCGTCGATGGGAAGGTCTCGCAAGACGACCTCGAGCTCGCGCAGGACAAGCTCGTCGGGGAGCTCGATGTCGCGCGCGAAAGCCCCGCTGGCGTCGCATCGCTTCTACTTGAAGGCGAGGTCTTCGAGCTGGGACAGGACTACGCCGAGCGATACCCGGGCGAGCTACGCGCGGTCACCCTCGATCAGGTGGTCGAGATGGCGCGCACGTTCCTTCCACCCGACCGTCACGCGCTCGCGATCGCCGGGCCGCCGCTTCCGGAGCGCGATTGAGCTTCCCGAAGGCGACGGTCGCGCTTCTCGACCGCTCGAACGAGGTGGACATCGAGACGCGCTCGCCGAAAGGGACGGTGCACTCCGTTCCGATCTGGATCGTCGTCGATGGCGACGACGTGTTCATTCGCACCTACCGCGGGCCGACGTCGCGCTGGTACCGCGAGATCGTGGCCGGCCCGGGAGCGCTGGTCGTGAACGGACAGCGCATTCCCGTGCGCGCGATCGCCGCTGCGGATAGCGCGTCGGTCAAACGCGTGTCCGATGGTTACCGCAAGAAATATCGGAAAGGCAGCTCGCTCGATTCGATGCTGGTTCCCCTGGTGCTGCCGACGACGCTCCGCCTCGAGCCAGCCTGAACACGGTGTCGCGCTAGGGAGTCTTCCCTCGCTGCGCATCGAAGCGGTCTAAGAGCCGGTTGGCCTCATCGACGTATGCGTTCCAGCGGCCCTCGAGCGAGGCTGCAGCGCTCGCCGGAGACGCGGGCGTAAGGAGCGAGAAATCGTGAGTGATCGCAGCGGCATCGCGGAAGTTCTTCACCATTCCGGTGCGGTACCACTCGACGTCCGCCGGCGCGGTCACCCTGTCGACGGCGTCGGCTATGCGCGCGTAGAGCGCGGAAGCCTTTGCCATGTCCGCGCTGTCGGTCGCATCCCATGGTCCGGGACGATTAGCGACACCGATCACAAGATCGTTCGCCTGCTCGACATCGAGAACGCTCTCATCGATCATCGCGTTCCACGTCGCATTCTGTGCGGCTTCCTGGGCTCCGATTCTCTCGCTGACGCCGACGAAGCCGGCCGAGAGGATGCCCACGGCGATGAGACCGCCGAGCAACCCGAGCTGGCTGGCTTTGCGCGCGCCGCTCGGCACCGTGAGATACCTAAGCAAACCGCGCACGAGCTGGAAGCCGCCGAAGAGGAGCGGCCCCCAGGCGATCAGGTACGTGCCCTGGGAGAACGCGTACGTCGCCGCGGTGAGCACTCCGCCGCCCGCGAACCAGAGCCCGCCGCGGAGCGCGTAGCCAAACGCCGCGTGCGACTCGTCGGAGCTGTCCGCCACATCTTCCTTCCGCGAGACCGCGAGCGCCTCGTCGTATGCCGTGCGCTTGTCGGGATCGACGAGTGTCGCGAAGGCCGCATCGAGCGCGGCGCGAAACTGCGCGACCTTGTCCGACGCCGACTCCTGAAGACGTAGGACGTCCCGGCCGTATGCGGAACGGATCTCCAGCTCGGTCGCGTGAGGCGGCACTCCGAGAAGGTCGTAGTAGCTGTTCACTTGGCGCGATCGTGACATCCAGGTCAGCGCGCCGGAAGACGAACGCTCCCGGATGAAACCTCCACGAGACCCTCGCGAGCGAGCACCCGCACCAGACGCGGTACGCGCGCGTCCTTGATACCTCTTCGAAGCGCGGCGACCTTCACACCGCCGGTGGACACCGCAAGTTGGCGGACGATCGCGCCGCGGATGCGGCGGTCGCTCGCCGCGAAGGGCGACTGTTTTCGACGGGGTGGCGCTTCGACCCCGTCGTAGTGGCAGACACCGCGGATCGGACACACGTCGCATCGCGGTCCCTTCGCGATGCAGATCGTCGCTCCGATATCCATCAATGCGTGATGCCACCGCGCGTTTTGCCGCTTCGAGCGGAAACGCCCGTCGAGCGCGACGGCTTCGCGATCGGTGGCGAGACGGCCAAGCATCGCGCGCCCGAGCACGCGACGGATGTTCGTGTCGGCGAAGGCTGTGGGCTCATCGAATGCGAAGCACGCCACCGCCGCCGAGGTGTACGCACCGATGCCCGGGAGCGCATCGAGGGCGGCGACGGTGCGCGGCAGAGCGGTTGAGTGAGTCCGCGCGATGCGGTGCAGGTCTCGCGCGCGCCGGTTGTACCCGAGCCCGGACCACTCGCGCAGCACCTCGCCGAGCGGCGCGCGGGACAGGGCGCGAAGGGTGGGGAACCGTCGCAGGAATCGTCGATAAGCCGGGAGGACGCGCGAGACCTGGGTCTGCTGGAGCATCACTTCGCTGACCAGAACGCGGTACGGATCGCGCGTGCGGCGCCACGGAAGCTCGCGGCCGGAGCCGCGGTACCAGGAGAGGACGAGCCTGCGGAGTGTCGCCGGAGAGGCCGGTGTGTCGTACAATTCCGGCACAGAAGAGTACGCCCGGTTGAG
This sequence comes from Candidatus Udaeobacter sp., assembly GCA_035535615.1. Classification (GTDB taxonomy): domain Bacteria; phylum Chloroflexota; class Limnocylindria; order P2-11E; family P2-11E; genus 3-1-20CM-2-70-9. The sequence continues at coordinate 3,635 of DATLPP010000215.1, read as the reverse complement.
TGCTGAGGGCCTTCGGCCTTCAGCGCTTTTCATTACAACGGCACGCACGGGGATAAGCCGTGCGCAGAGAGCGGAGGCTCCGATGAACAACCTTGAAAAGCCTGTCTACGTCTCCGCGGATGGTCTGAAAAAGATCCAATCCGAGCTCGATGACCTGAAGGCCGCCGGCCGTCAGCGCGTCGCGCAGCGCATCCACGCGGCCATGGAGTTCGGAGACTTCACCGAGAACTCCGAGCTCGAGCAGGCGAAGAACGATCAAGCGTTCCTCGAGGGTCGCATCATGACGCTCGAGCAGCAGGTGAAGAACGCGCAGATCATCGACGAGAAGACGCACCACGACAAAGTCGAGATCGGCAGCCACGTGATGGTCGAAGCCGAGGGATCGAAGGAGCAATACGTCATCGTCGGGTCGGCGGAGGCCGCGCCCGCTGAAGGACGTATCTCGAACGAGTCACCGGTCGGCAAGGCACTCATGGGGCACCGCGCGGGGGAGACGGTCCGGCTGATCGTTCCGGCCGGCGCGGTGGAGATGAAGATCCTCACCGTACGTTGAGCTCCGGGCACGAGGCGGCCTTCTGGGCCGACGAAGAGGTGCGACACCTCGCGCCCGGCCGGCCGCACGTCGTGCGCGACTCAAAGACCCCGTCAGGACCCGTGCCGATCTCCGGTCTGCGCGGCCCGATCATTAGCGACGCGCTCTTCCGCACCTTCAAGTCTCACGGTCTCGACGTGCGGTTCGTATACACGATCGACGACTACGACCCAATGGACTCGCAGTCGATGAAGGAACGCGCCGGGATGGCCGAGCATATGGGCAAGCCGCTCTGCATGATCCCGAGCCCCGACCCTTCGGTCGGAACGGATTTCGCCGACTATCACGCCACCCGTTTCATCGCGCTCTTCGCGGGCCTCGGGATCACGCCCGAGTTCCACCGGATGCGCGACCTCTACCGGACGGGCGAGCTCGATCGGCAGATCGATCTCGTGCTGCGCAACGCCGAAACGATTCGCGAGGTCCACAAGCGCATCGCGAATGTCGAGCATCCCGAAGGTTGGCTCCCGGTCGCCGTGATCTGCGAGAACTGCGGACGAATCGGCACGACGCTTGCGACGGACTACGACGGAAAGACCGTCGCGTACGAATGCAAACGCGACTACGTGGAGTGGGCCGAAGGATGCGGGCACAAGGGGCGCGTCGCGCCGTTCAAGGGAAACGCGAAGCTGCTGTGGAACGAGCAGTGGTGCGCGCAATGGGATCACTTCGACGTCACGTACGAGGAGGGCGGCAAGGACCTGCTCACCGCGGGTGGATCGCGTGAGCGCTCGAACGAGATCTACCGCGAGGTCTTCAAGAAAGAGCCTCCGCCTGGCCTTGCGCACGAGTTCTTCACGTTCGGCGGCAAGAAGATGGCGAGCTCGAAGGGCATCGGCGCCGAAGCGGTCGAGATCGTCGCGATCTATCCACCCGAGCTGGTTCGATTTCTCATGCTGCGAACGCCTCCCAAGCGCCATCTCGAGTTCGACCCGGCCGGCATGACGCTCCCGCGCCTGATGGATGAGTACGATCGCGCGGCGGACGCCTATCGCGCAGATCCCGAGAGCGATCTCGCGAAGACCTGGCGGCTCTCGCAGGTGTCGCCGATGCCCGCGGCGCCCGGCTTCCGCGTGCGCTTCACCACGGTCGCCAGCTGGCTGCAAATACCGAGCATCAAGCCCGAGGCCGAGGCGGAGAAGGACAAGGGCGCGCGTCTGACCGACGAAGAGCTGCGGGAGCTGCATCAGCGTCTCGAGCTCGCCCGCGCCTGGCTCCGGCGCTGGGCTCCCGACGAGGCGAAGTTCCAGGTCCAGGAGACAACTCCGCCGGTAGAACTCACCCCCGAGCAGCGTCGATACCTCTTCGCCATCAAAGCAGTGATTGGCACAGTCCACGATGCGGACCAGATGCAGAACGAGCTCTACGAGCTTGCAAAGAAAGTCGGCTTGGTGAATGCGGACGGGAAGCCTTCACGGGACGCGTTTGCGGCGATCTACCTGGCCTTCCTAGGCAAACCGAATGGGCCGCGTGCGGGATGGCTGCTCCTCTCGATCGATCCCGAGCTCGTGCGCCGCCGTCTCGACGACCTTGGTCGTGCCGCGTGAACGGAAAGCTCGCCGTCGCGATCCTCTGGCACATGCACCAGCCCTACTACAAGCATCCACAGACGAGCGAGTTCGTCCTCCCATGGGTGCGGCTCCACGCGTCGAAGGATTACTTGCACATGGCACGTCTCCTTCAGGAGTTCCCGCGCGTGAAGGTGAACTTCACGATGGTCCCGAGCTTGCGCGATCAGCTCGAGGACTACGCGCGCGGGGCAGACGACGAGGACACGCGGCTCACGATGCGCACCGTCGACGGTGTGCTCGCGGACGAGGAGCGCACGCACATCCTGCGTCGCTTCTTCTCGATCCACCACGGCAACGTCATCCATCGCTATACCGAGTACCGCCGTCTGCTGCAGCTGGCGATGGCGACCGGCGACCGGCACGAGCTCCTCTCCGACGATTACTTCGTCGATCTGGCGCTCTGGTTCAACCTCGCGTGGATCGATCCCGACGACATCCGCTCGGACCAGCGCCTCGTCGAGCTCGCCGACAAGGGCATGCGCTTCACGCGCGACGACGTGCGCTACGTCATCGGACGCCAGCGCTTCATGGCGTCAGGCGTCCCGCACCTGTATCACCGCCTCGAGCGCGATGGGCAGGTCGAGATCCTGACCACGCCGTATTACCACCCGATTCTTCCGCTCATCATCGACGACCGCTCGGCCCTTCGGTCCGACCCGTCAGCGCAGCTCCCCGAGACTCCCTTCCAATACCCGGATGACGCGGCGTTCCAGCTCGAGGAGGCGGTGGCGTCGCACGAGAGGGCGTTCGGGCAGAAGCCGCGCGGCGTATGGCCATCTGAGGGCGCCGTTTCCCCGGAGGCGGCCGATGCGATCGGTAAGGCCGGTCTCTCGTGGTTCGCATCGGATGAAGGAGTCCTCGCGCGATCCGTCGACATGGAACTGCGCCGCGACGAGGTCGGTGCGCTTCTCGAGCCCGCGCTCCTCTACAGGCCGTATCGGCTCGCGAACGGCGCGACGGTGATCTTCCGCGACCGCGAGCTCTCCGATCGCATCGGCTTCGTGTACGGCGATATGAAGCCGGAGGACGCGGTGGGCGACATGATCGCGAAGCTCGAGCGGGCTCGCGACCGTTTGCCGAACGAGGGCGGACCCTACCTCGCCTCGATCATCCTCGACGGCGAGAACGCCTGGGAGCAGTACCCCAACAACGGCAACGACTTCCTGCGCGCGCTTTACGGCAGACTCGAGGCGGACGACCGCTTCGAAACGGTGCGCATCTCCGACTTCCTCGAGAAGACGCCGGCGACGGTCGAGCTTCCGCGGCTTCACACCGGGTCCTGGATCGAAGCGAGTCTTCGTGTCTGGACGGGCGAGCCCGCGCACGTCCGCGCGTGGAGCGCGTTGGAGCGCACGCGTCGTTTCGCGCAGGAGCAGTGGGGCTCGCTTCGCTACATGCCCAAGAGCGTCCGGCAGCCGCTGATGGTCGCCGAAGGCAGCGACTGGTTCTGGTGGTACTCGAGCCGCAACTCG
>DATLPP010000214.1:0-9075 GCA_035535615.1 Candidatus Udaeobacter sp. | reverse complement strand
GCCCACATCGGCCGCACCGGAAAGCCGTAGCGCCGGCGGCGGCGGCGCGCGGCGATCTGCAGAAGGACGATCGCCACGCAGATGACGGCGCCAAGACCCCAGCTCGGCCATTCGCCGAGCGCGCCGACGCGCGTGCCCACCACGCCACCGCCGAGCATCTGAAAGGTCGTATCGAGCGGGGCGATGGTCTGCCCCTGCGCGTACCGGAAGATGAGGCCCCGCCAGACGAGGAGGCCGCCGAGCGTGACGATGAACGAGGGGACACCGCCGAACGCGACGATGAAGCCCTGCAGTCCACCGAGCAACGCTCCGAGCGCGATGCCAACGATGAGCGCGACGATCCACGTGTACGGCTTTTCGAATCCGAGCCCGAGGCTCTGCGGGATCCAGACCGCCTGGAGCATCGCCATCGTGTATCCGAGAAACCCGAGCATCGATCCGACCGACAGGTCGATGTTGCGAGAGACGATGATGAGGACCATCCCGGTCGCCATGATCCCGATCGACGCGCTCTGCACCGACAGGTTCCAAAGATTCCGGGGACTGAGGAAGGTTCCGCCCGACAGCAGGTCGAAGGCGATCCAGATCACCGCGAGTGCCCCGACCAACCCGAGCATCCGCGTATCGACCTCGAGCGGACGCAGCAGGCCGGCAACGGGTGCGAAAGCAGAGCGAAGCGCGCCGACGAATGAGCGGATCGGCGGGGCGGGTTGGCCCTGCGTGGTCGCCTCGCCGGGAACGGAAACTCCCATCAGCTTGCTGCCACGACCTCCGTCACTCCCCTATAAAGATGCGCCCCGCCCCCGCGTTAGCGAGGGCGGGGCGCTTTCGTCACGCGCGTCGCGAGTGAATCAACCGCAGGCCGAGACCTTGCCCGCCGCCACGCCCTGGCAGAGAACGGCCTTCGTGATCCAGCCGGCGGTAATGACGTCGTTCAGGTTGGCCTGAGTGATCGGGTTCGGAGTCAGAAGGATCGAGCTCAGGCTGTTATTGCCTGGCGTCGTGAACTTGGCTGTGCCCGTGACCTTACTCGGGTCGGAGTTCTTGCAGAGCTGCATCGCAGCGTCGCCCGCGGCCTTGCCGAGCAGCCGCGCGTCCTTCCATACATCGACCGTTTGCGTACCGAGAGCGACGCGGTTGAGGGCAGGCAAGTCACCGTCCTGGCCGGACACGGGCACCTTGCCCGCGAGGCCCTGCGCCTGAAGGGCGGCAATCACGCCGCCGGCCATGCCGTCATTCTCAGAGAGGACCGCGTCGACCTTGTTCTGGCTCTGCGTGAGGATCTGCTCCATGTTGGTCTGGGCCTTCGATGGGTCCCAGTTGTCGGTGTACTGCTCACCGACGATCTTGATGTCGCCAGACTTCACCGCGGCGCCGATGATCTGCTCCATGCCGCTGCGGAGGAAATCGGCGTTCGCGTCGGCCTTGTTGCCCTTGATGATCGCGTAGTTGCCCTTCGGCTTCGCGGCGAAGATCGCCTGCGCCTGAAGCTTGCCGACGAGGACGTTATCGAAGGTGACGTAGAGAGCCTTCGGGTCCTCGATCAGCCGGTCGTAGGCGATCACGGGAACGCCGTTCTGGATCGACTTCGCGACCGCCGGCTTGATAGCGGTGCCGTCCTGAGCAAGGATGATCAGGACCTTGGCGCCCTGCGAGATCAGGTTGTCGACGTTGCTGGCCTGAGTCTCTGCCGACGACTTGGCGTCGTTGGAAACGTACTTCCCGCCACCGGCCGAGATCGCGGCCTTGATGGCCGGCTCGTCCCACTTGGCCCAACGCTCTTCCTGGTAGTTGTTCCACGAGACCCCGACCGTGCACGCCGCGGCGGCCGAAGTTGTTGGCGATGATCCGCCGGTACTCCCAGTTCCACCGCACGCCGAGACCATCAAGGTCAGCCCTACCGCGAGCGCAGCTAAGCGTCTATTCATGATTTCCTTCCCCCTGAGCGCCCGCTGCCGGACGCATCGCACGTGTCACGCTAGCACCACGCTCCCCGACATTCGACTGGTCAGACCGCACGCGTGCGTCTTTCGCGCGACCATCTGAGGATGGGGACCTGGCGCTTTGCCGCCGTCGCGATCCTCTATGTAGCGATCCTCTGCATCGCGTTCGTACCCGATATGGCGACTGACCCGTTCTCGAGCCGCGGTCCGGTGCTCGCGGCAGGCCCCCCGCACTTCGCCGAAGAAACGTCGAGCGCCGGGATCGACCATGTCTACAGCGGCAACTTCGAGTACGCGGCCGGCGGCGGGGTCGCCGCGTTCGACTGCAACGGGGACGGGAAGGCCGACCTCTACTTACCCGGCGGGATCGGTTCCGCGGCGCTCTACCGGAACGACAGCTCCATCGGCGGGACGCTTCGGTTCACCCGCCTGCCCGATCCCGCGACCGACCTCGGACAAAGCACCGGCGCCTATCCGATCGACATCGATGGCGACGGGGTCACCGACCTCGTCGTGCTCCGGAACGGAGAGAACGTGCTTCTGCGCGGCCTCGGCGGTTGCCGTTTCGAACGCGCGAACGAGCGGTGGGCCTACGCCGGGGGAAGATCCAACACGATGGCGTTCAGCGCGACCTGGGAGACCGGCGCGGCATTTCCGACGCTCGCGTTCGGCAACTACGTGAACCCGGCGAGCAATGATCCGCATCACCTCTGCTTCGACAACGAGCTGGTGCGACCGTCTGCGGCCGGCCCGCGCTTCGGATCGCCGATACCGCTCACGCCGAGCTGGTGCGCGCTCTCGATGCTGTTCAGCGATTGGAACCGCTCCGGCCGGATGGACCTTCGTGTGAGCAACGACGAGCAGTACTACCTGCCCACCGATGGCGAGGAGCAGCTCTGGCGCGTGGCGCCGGGCAAACAGCCGGCGCTGTACACGGCGAACGACGGCTGGGTGAAGGTGCAGGTCCAGGGAATGGGGATCGCGAGCTACGACCTCACGGGCGACGGATATCCGGAGATCTTTCTCACAAGCCAGGCCGACAATCGGCTGCAGACGCTGAGCGCGGGCCCGGCGCAGCCGACGTACCGCGACATCGGACTGAAGCGCGGAGCGAACGCGGCGCAGCCGTTCATCGGCGGCGACGCGCGACCGTCGACCGCGTGGCACGACGAGTTCGCCGACGTGAACAACGACGGCTTCGTCGATCTCTTCATCGCGAAGGGCAACGTGAGCGACCAGACCGAGTACGCACAGAAGGATCCGAGCAACCTTCTCGTCGGACAAGTGGACGGCACGTTCCAGGAAACCGCGGATGCGGCGGGCATCGTCACGTTCGAGCGAGTGCGAGGTGCCGCGCTCGCCGACTTCAATCTCGACGGAATGCTCGACCTCGTCGAGATCAGCTACGGCGCACCCGTTCGCATCTGGCGAAACGTCGGAAGCGGCGACGCGTCGAATCCTGTCGCGATGGTCAACTGGCTCGCGCTCCGCATGGCGCAGGGTGGTCCGAACGCGGACGCGATCGGCGCGTGGGTCGAGGTCCGCGTCGGCGATCGCATCGCGCGACGCGAGCTGACCGTCGGCGGCGGCCACGCCGGAGGCCAGCTCGGCTGGGTTCACTTCGGACTGGGGACCGCGACCGGCGCCGACGTCCGCGTCCTGTGGCCGGGCGGCGAGACCGGCCCGTGGCTTCACGTCGCGGCGAACGAGTTCACGGTCATCCAGAGAGGGACCGCCGAGGCGCGCCGATGGTCGCCGGCAGGAAGCTGACCTAAATTGGCCTTCTGGTGAACGCGCCGGCCGCGTCGCGCGCACGCATACGTCTCGGGATCGCCGCGCTCGTCACCGCGGTCATCGTGAGCGGCGCGGCGCTTGGAGCGATGCGTCCTTGGGAGACGGCCCCCGTCCCCGCGTGCCCCAATTCCGCCGAACAGCCCAAACAATCGGTGGCGCGGCGGTGGGACGAAGCGATGCTGGACGCGATCCGCCGCGCGCTGCCGAACCCGCCCGTGCACGCGCGCAATCTTTTTCATGTATCGGTCGCGATGTGGGATGCGTGGGCCGCGTATGACGCGACCGCATCCGGTTACATCTTCAAGGAGAAGCTGCACGTCGACCGGTGTGGCGTTGCCGCGGCTCGCAACGAGGCGGTCAGCTACGCCGCCTATCGAGTGTTGACGGCGCGGTTCATCAAGGCCGTCGGCGCGGACCTGTCGCTGTCCGAATTCGCCAACCTCATGGACGAGCTCACGTATCCCACCGCGATGACGGAGACGCAGGGTGACTCACCTGCCGCTGTGGGCAATCGGATCGCGAAGGCGGTGCTTGACTACGGACTCGCGGACGGCTCGAACGAGGCGAACGGATACGCCGCGCCTGACTACAAAGCGGTGAATCCGCCACTCGTCGTCGTGCTGCCGGAGATATCGATGATCGATCCCAACCGCTGGCAGCCCCTGCAGATCGAGTTCCTCGTGAGCCAGAACGGCGTCGTCCTGCCGAGCGGCATTCAGACGGCCGTCGCTCCGCATTGGGGGCACGTGACGTCGTTCGGGATTCCCGAGGGCGGCGCGTCCGGTGTGCCGTTCGATCCGGGCCCGCCGCCGCGACTCGGCGATCCGGCAAGCGATGGTCTATTCAAGACGCAGGTCCTGGAGGTCATCCGCGACAGCAGCCTGCTCGACACCGCAGGCGACGACATGATCGACATTTCGCCGGCCGTGCTCGGCGACAACGCGCTCGGATCGAACGAAGGCCCCGGCCACGCGACCAATCCGATCACTGGTAGGGCGTATGCGGCGGATAGCGTCAGGAAGGGCGACTTCTATCGGGCCATCGCCGAGTTCTGGGCCGACGGCCCGAAGTCAGAGACCCCACCGGGACACTGGAACGTCCTCGCGAACGCGACCTCGGACGCGCTCGCGCCCAACCTGCGGGTCGGCGGCACCGGACCAATCATCGATCGGCTGCAGTGGGACGTGAAGCTCTACCTCGTGCTGAACGGAGCGGTGCACGACGCGGCGATCGCGGCGTGGGGCCTAAAGGGCCGCTACGACGGCGCGCGTCCCATCTCGATGATCCGCTACATGGCGAGCCTCGGTCAGTCGACCGATCCGAACGTTGCGCCCTACAACAAGCAGGGTCTGCCGCTCGTTCCCGGGCTCGTCGAGGTCATCACTAAGGACAAGACGGAGGATGGCGGCCCGATGGTCGCCCTCAGGGGAAATGAGGGCAGGATCGCCGTTCGGGCGTGGAATCGGAATACCGCCGATCCCGCGGCGTCACACGCGGAATGGATCCTCGGAACGACATGGATGCCCTATCAGCTGTCGACTTTCGTGACGCCCTCGTTCCAGGGATACATCTCGGGGCACAGCACGTTCAGCCGCGCCGCTGCCGAGGTCCTGACCGCATTCACGGGAAGTGAATATTTCCCGGGAGGGCTGTCTGAGTGGACCATCAAGGCCGGATCGTTCCGCATCACGGCGGGGCCGAACGCTGACGTCACCCTTCAGTGGGCGACCTATTACGACGCCGCCGATCAGGCCGGACAGTCCCGCCTCTTCGGCGGAATTCACGTGCAGGCCGACGACTTCACCGGCCGGATGCTCGGTTCGATCTGCGGCAAGGACGCATGGGCCCTCGCGCAGCGTTACTACGCGGGGCGGTAGCGAGGTGCGCCGCGTTTTTCTCGGCGTCGACTGCGGCACGCAGGCGACCAAAGTCGTGCTTCGCGATGCAACTAGCGGCGAGGTCGTCGCGGTGGGACGCGCGCCGCACGAAATCGTCGAGCGCGACGACGGGACGCGCGAGCAGGATCCGGCCTGGTGGGTCGAGGCCCTGGGCATCGCGATCCGCGATGCGGTGCGTAACGAGAGATTCGACATCGCGGGGATCGGTGTGTCCGGTCAGCAGCACGGCCTCGTGTGTCTGGATGAGCGCGATCGGCCCGTCCGTGCGGCAAAGCTCTGGAACGACACCACGACCGCGCGCGAATGCGAGGAGCTGACTCGCCGCCTCGGTGGCGAGACCCGCGTCCTGGAGCTCACCGGGAACCTGCTGCTACCCGGGTACACAGCGCCGAAGATCCCGTGGCTTGCGGCTCACGAGCCCGAGGCATACGCGCGCACGCGACGGATGTGTCTGCCGCACGACTACCTGAATCTCTGGCTCACGGGTCAGTTCGTCACCGAGGCCGGCGACGCGTCGGGCACGGCGTACTTCGACGTTCGCGGGCGCCGCTACAGCGACGCCGTCCTCGCGGCCATCGACGAACATCGCGATTGGAAGCGGACGCTGCCCCCGGTCGCGCGGTCCCTCAGCATCGTCGGCACGCTGGGCGACCAGGCCGCGAAGTCGCTCGGGCTCGAGGCGGGCATCCCGGTGAGCGCGGGTGGCGGCGACAACATGTGCGCCGCGATCGGGTGCGATGTCATTTCCGAGGGACCGGTCGCGGTGAGCCTTGGAACGTCCGGCACCGTGTTCGCCTACCGAGGCCGGCCCGCGGTCGATCCACTTGGCGAGGCTGCGGCCTTCTGCGACTCGACCGACGGGTGGCTCCCCCTCGCGGCCACGCTCAACTGCACGAGCGCGACGGAGTGGGCGCGCGAGCTTTTCGCGATGGACCACGCGGCGGTCGACGCAGCCGTCGCGGATGGCCGCGCGGATGGCCTTGCGTTCCTCCCCTATCTCTCCGGCGAGCGCACGCCAAATCGGCCGCACGGGACGGGCGTGTTCGTGGGCCTCCGCGCGAGTCACGAACGCGAGGCGATCGTCCGCGCGGTGGTGCAAGGCGTGACGTTCGCGCTCGCGTACGCGCTCGAGACCCTGAGTCGTGCGGGCGTCGGTGCGAAGGAGATCACGCTTGTCGGAGGCGGTTCGGCGTCGGACGCCTGGGCGCAGCTCTGCGCTGACATCTTCGAGCTGCCCGTCGCGCGTCCCGCGATCGTCGAGGCCGCCGCTTCGGGCGCGGCGCGTCAGGCGCAATGGGCCGTCGAGGGGACATGTCCCCAGCTCGCGCGGGTCGCTTCGCGGCGATTTGAGCCGCGCCCTCGGTCCGAGCTCCGCGAGGCGGCCCAGCGGATGGCCGCGCTACGTGAGATCGCCGGGGCGAATCGCCTCTGAGCAAGCGGCGATCCTCTTCACATGCTCCACGTCCAACGCGTTGCCGCGGTCATCGTGTCTCCCGGTTCGAGCGTGCGTAATCCGGTACCGCGCACGCCGGCCGCCGCAAGGAGTGGCGCGTTTGGCCACATCGTCTGAGGCTCCACGCAGATGCCTTCCGGTGGTGTGTAGACGACGACCGTTTCGAGGGTCGTGTCGTACTCGATGCGGAGCTCCAGATCCGGCCACCGGACGATGGCGGGACTCTTCGTCCGCACGTAGACGTGATCGAGCCGGCGGTCGCCGAGCGGCGGGCCGGAGCGCAGGTCCTCGATCGGAGTGATCCGGCGAACCGCACCGGTCGGCGCGAGATCCCCGTCGAGCACCAGAACTTCTGACCCATTCACGCGGAGCTCGAGATCGGCATCGCGCGGTCGAGTGAACCAGGGATGCCACCCGAGGCCCGCCGGCCCCGCCTTGGTGTAGTCGCCGAGCCACAGCTCGAACTCGACCCTGTTGACGCCCATCCTCACCGTGTGCAGAGCGCGGCCACCGAAGGGCCAACCGAGACCGCGCAGCTCACACATCATCGTGACCGCGGTCTCGCTGCGCTCGACGATCTCCCACGACTTGTCGAAGCCAAGACCGTGTATCGCCGACGGCGGCAGGTTCGGTTCGAGCCGCACTTCACCATCGTTCGTCGGGATGCGGCCGTTCGAAAGGCGTCCCGCCCAAGGCACCATCGGATAGCAACCCCAATACAGAGCGGGCTCGAGTGCTCTCGCACGACCTTTCGGCAGGATCCGCTCGGCGCCGGCGATAACGAGGGAGACGATCCTGCCACCATCGGCCGGGTCGATGCCCACGACGGCACCGTCGCGGCTCAACTCAACGACCTCGCTCATCCCGTAATCGTGGCGCACGCCCGTCGCCATCGTCCGCTCTAGGAGACGCGCTCCAGCACGATGATCGGGATCACGCGCTTGGTCTTCTTCGGGTAGTCGCGGAACGCGGCGAAGTTATCGCCATGTGCTGCGTAGAGACGATCGCGCTCGGGTCCCTTCACGAGTGGCTTCGCGCGAACCTTGAACCTCTCGGTCCCGACCTCGATCTCGGCGTCGGGATGTTTCACAAGGTTGTGGTACCAGGCGGGGTTCGATGGGGCGCCGCCCATCGAGGCGGCGATCACGTAGCGATCGCCATCGCGGTGGTACACAAGAGGCGTCGTCCGGACCTGCCCGCTCTTCGCCCCGCGGTGCGTGAGGAGCAACAGCTTGTCGCCGAAGTGGCCGATGCCCTTGCCGCCCTTGGCGCGGAAGTCGTCAATCGTGCCTTTGTTCCAGTCGGCCATGCGTGCTAAATGTATCGGAGAACATGGACCGCATCGTCACGCTCGTGCTCCTGCGGTCCGACGGCACAACCCTCGGCGCGCTGCCGAGCTTCACCGCGAGGACGCCGTGGTGGCCGGAGGTCGCGGAAGTCGTCGAAAGGTGTCGCACTCTCCACGGCATCGACGTCACGATCCTTCGCCTTCTCGACGTCGCGGACTACGACCCTCGCGGTGGAATGGGCGGCAGGGTCACGTACGTCGCCGAGCTCGAGGTTGTCCCACCGGCGGCGACAAGGCCCTGGACTTCCGCGCTACCCGACGACCCGCTGCGAGCGCGCTGGGCGCGCCCCGGCGGACCCGCACGCGATCTGGCGTGGGCAGATGGGCAGCTGATCGCCGCGGGCCGTCCGCGGATCCGACCGGCCGTTCAGATGAAGACCTGGAACCTGTCGAGCATCTGGCGCCTACCGACATCACGCGGCGACGTGTGGCTCAAGGCCGTGCCACCCTTCTTCGCGCATGAAGGAGCCGTGATCCACGCGCTGGCAGCACCGACGCTGCCGCCGCTCATCGCGTTCGACGACCTCGGTCGCACGCTCCTCGACGACGTGCATGGCATCGACCAGTACGAGGCTCCGACCGAGCGCCACGCCGTGATGATCGATGCGCTCGTGAAGCTCCAAGCCGGCGCGGTCGATC
>DATLPP010000213.1:0-7060 GCA_035535615.1 Candidatus Udaeobacter sp. | reverse complement strand
TCTTCGCTCGGCCCCTCGTGGGATCGCGATGGACCGTGAGCGAGGGGCCGCTCGCTCAGAAGACCCCGACGCTGCTCAGTCCGGCTCGCGGTGCCACCTGCGACGCGACTCGCCTTCCTGCACTCCGCTCTCAGCGAACCGTTTTGCGTTAGGACGCGTCGCGGGTCTTGTTCGGTCTAGGTCGTGGCAGCGCCGGGGTCATCTTCGCTCGGCCCCTCGTGGGATCGCGATGGACCGTGAGCGAGGGGCCGCTCGCTCAGAAGACCCCGACGCTGCTCGACCCGCTACCTCACCGGACCGGTTGACGCGTTAGCGTCAGATACCAAGTCCAAACATCGCCGTCGCGCCGCAGATAGAGATCTCGTTGCTGTTGTACGGCCGCGGACCACGTCGCTCTCACGAACATACCCGTCTGGTCGCTCCCGATAGGCCGCCGCTCAACCGTCACCCGTAAGCCGGCTGCGAATGTGTCGCGCAGTTGGCTCACGAAGGCCCCTCGTGGCATGAAAGTGCCGCCAGCCTGTTCCATCGCCGCCGCCATGCACGGAGCCATCACGGTCGCGAGCAGATCGGCGTCCATGCGCGCGAACCCGTCCGCGAGCGTGTCGGCGACGGCCTCGGCCGAGCGTGCGGCAACCGGCACCGGTGAGGGTGCTGCTGCGCGCTCCTGATCGGTGAGCAGATGGAAAGATCGGACCATCCGGTCCATCGCCGCCACATTCGATGTGTCGTTGAAGGTGTTCTGATAGCCGATCACGAACATCCTGTCCGCGACCGGAATGAGATACGCCAGAACGAGCCCCGGAGCCGGCCGCACGAGCACGGCGCTATGTCCATCGAGCGTGACCGCCTCGGTCGTCTGGCCCTGCGTCGATCCGATGACGCCCGTCGCGAGCCATCTCTCCGGAGTGAGCCGATCGGGGTTTCGCTCGACGTGCACCTGCACGACATCGAATGGGTACCCCGTATCGGTTCCACGCTCGTCCTGCTCGGGGACGCGCACGAAGCCGTCGCCCGCGGGGAGCGGCGTCTGATCTTGCGTCGAAAGACACGCTGAGCGCCTCCACGGCGCGGGCGTGTCGATGCGATAGCCCAACACGGCATTCGTGAAGACGGCGCCCGCCGGTGCCGCGGTTGGGGTCGGTGAAGGCGATTCGCTCGGCGACGGTGACGCGCTCGGACTTGGACTTGAAGTCGGGGAGGACGACGGAGTCGCGGCCGGCGAGAGACAAGCGGAGACCAGCAGCGCCGCCAGGATGATCGGCCGATTTCTCATCCTCGCGCTCGCTGCAACCTGCCTGCCGTCAGGCGAGGTACTTCCGGAACCACTCGATCGTGGCGACCCACGCCTTCTGCGCCGCGTCGGGTGCGTAGCGGGCGCCGGTGTCGTTGTGGAAGGCATGGTTGACGCCTGTGAAGACCGAGATCTGGTTCGGCACGCCAGCTTTTTTCAGCTGCTCTTCCATCTGCGGCGCGCTCGCGGTGATTCGGGTGTCCTGCTCCGCGTACACAGCGAGCGTCGCCGCCTTTGTCTTGGTGCCGATGTCCTGATAGTTGGAGGGCTGCGGGCCGTAGTACGGCACCGCCGCTTTGAGGTCTGCCCCGGCCGCGAGGAGGTTCCACACCTCGCCTCCACCGAAGCAGAAACCGACGGCGCCGATCGCACCGGAGCTGTTCGCCTTGAGGTAGCTGAGGGCGGCGCCGTGATCGTCGAGCTTTTGCTGGAGCGCCAGATTGCCGATGGCGCCGGTGACCGCGTCGCCGAGTTTTTCCCCGCCGCCCTGCCGCGCGGTCAGATCGATGTTCACAGCGACGAAGCCCGCGGTCGCGGCGCGGCGTACGACATCGCGGATGTGCTCGGTCTGTCCGCGATTTTCATGTATGACCATCACACCGGGCACGCGCCCGCTCACGATCGGCTTCGCGACGTAGGCCATGAGCGAGGTCCCGTCGGCCCCTTTGATCTCAGGCTTCGACACGGCGATACGCGGGTCGTTCTCCATCACGGTGATGCCGTCCGTCGTCACCGCGGGCGGCGGCGTGGCGAACGGTTGCGCGACCAGGCCCTGGGACGAAGACGCCGCGACCGTCGGGGTCGGGGTGGCGGTCGAACGTGGGCTCAGATCGCAAGCCGCGAGGAGCGTCGTCGCGGCTGCGGCACTCCCGACGACGATCGCGACCCTTCGGATGAGCTCGCGCCGTGCGATCAGTCCGTCTCGGAAGTCCTCGATGTGCTCCTCCACGAAATAGCGCTGCGTGTCGTTCAGTCCATCCATTGCATCCTCCCCGAGCGACGCCATGTGTACGTGTGCGCGCCTTCGCTGGTTCAGGCCGCGGAGCTACCTGCCTGCGGGAGCGGCGACCGCGATCCGCGCAGCAAGGTCGCGGATGACCTTGGACGCCGCGCTGTCAGGGTGAAGGACGGTGAGCGGGCGCCCCCGATCCGCGGCGTCGTCGCACGCCTGCGTGTACGGCACGACGATGTCGGGCTTGCGGTTGAAGAAGCGCGCGACGTGATCCATTTCCACGCCGGCGGCGCTCGTGCGGTTCACGACAAGGACCGTGCGTTCTTGCGGGTAGGAAAGCTTCTCAAGGACTTCGAGCGCCTGCTTCGTCGCTTTGAGAGACGGAAGATGCGCGGAGGTCACGACCACGGCCGCGTCGGCGACATCCAGCGCCGCGAGGACCTGCTGCGAAAAGCTCGCCGGCGCGTCGATGACCACGTAGTCGGACTGCTTCTGAAGATGATCGATGGCCTGCTGGACCGCCGGGACCGTGACGAGCTCGGCCCGCTCGGGCACGTCGCTGCCGGCGAGGACGCGCACCCCGCTTCGGTCCTGCTCGAGGTAGGTCCCGAATGTCGCGTCGTCGAGCTGCTCGTGCGCGTCCTCAGCCAGGTCGGCGAGCGTGCGGCCGGAGGTCAGATTCATGAGCATCGGAGCGTTGCCGAACTCGAGGTTGAGGTCGAGCAGCGTCACTCGATAGATCGTTGTCGCGGCGAGCGCGACCGCCGCATTCACCGCGAGCGTCGTGCATCCGACGCCGCCCTTGCCGTGGACGAAGAGGACGACGTTGCCGCCACGCTTCGCGGCGCTCGCGCCCCGGGTCGTGGCGAACCGCCTGATCAGGACCTCGACCTTTGCCGCGAGCACGGCCATCTCGACCGGCTTGGGGATGTATTCATCTGCCCCTTCGGCATATCCGGTCAGGACGTCGTCGGCCTGCTTACGCGCCGACAGCATGATCACGGGGATCCGCGCGGTCCGATGGTCCGCGCGCAGCCGGCGGGTGAGCTCGAGACCGTTCATGTTCGGCATGTTCACGTCGGTGATCACGAGATCGGGTGCCTTGGTGCGAATGGCTTTCAAGGCTTCCCAGCCGTCATTGGCCACGGTGACCTCGTACCCGTGCCGCGTGAGCCAGGTCGACAGCAGCTTTCGGATTTGCTCTTCGTCGTCAACGAAGAGGACGCGCTCCCCGGCCACTAATTCTTCGAGAACTGCGCGACGCGGGTCTGCAGCTCGGCCATGGTGAAGGGCTTCGCGAGATGGCCGCCGCCGTGGCGGAAACATTCATCGATCTGCTCGCGCTGGACCGACGCGGTCATGAAGACGATGGGGATATGCGCGAGACCCGGTCTCGCGCGCATCGCATCGGCCAGCTCGAAGCCATTCATCAGAGGCATCGCCACGTCGCTGAAGACTACGTCAGGATGGAGTCGCTCTATTAGGTCGAGTCCCTGCTTCCCGTCCTCCGCCATGTGCACCTCGTGGCTCGTCAACCGGAGCGCCGCCTGCACCAGCTTGCGGATCATCGGATCGTCCTCGCAAAAGACGACCTTGCTCACGATGCGGCCTCCGCCGCCTCGGCGCGCGTCGCGGCGCCGCCGCGCGGCAGGGTGACGTGGAACACGGAGCCCTCGCCGACGGCGCTCTCCACCCAGACGGCGCCCCCATGCAGCTGCACGATCTGACGCACGATCGGAAGACCGAGGCCTGTGCCCTGGATATGGCGCGTCGCCAGCGATTCGACCCGTCCGTACCGCTCGAAGATCGTCTCGAGCGCACCCTTCGGAATGCCCATGCCGTGGTCACGTACCACGACATGGGCGGCGTTGCCCTCGACGCGTGTGCTCACGACGATCTCGCCGCCGTCCGGTGAGTACTTCACCGCGTTGCTGAGGAGGTTCGCCATGACCTGGGTCAGCTTGTCGCGATCGCCGCTCACTTCCCCGACCAGCGGATCCAGCCGAAGGGATATGGGATGGCGCGGCGCGTTCGGGCGCATGCGGTCGGCGGCCTCGCTCACGATCGCGTTCAGATCCACCGGCTCTCGGTGGAGCTCCATGCGCCCGGACTCCATCTTGTCGAGGTCCAGCATCTCGGTGATCATCCGATTGAGCCGGTGGGCGTCTTTGTTGATGTCGCCGGCGTATTCGCGCATCTCCTCGAGGGTGAGGTCCTCGCTCTGCATCATCTCGGAGAAACCCTGGATGCCCGTGAGTGGCGTTCGGAATTCGTGGCTCACGATCGATACGAAATCACTCTTGGCGCGATTCAAGCGCTCGAGCTCAACGACCGCCTCGCGCTGCTGCTCGAACGCTTCGGCCGCGGCGATCGCGCCCCGGAGCTCCTGAGCCACCGACTCGATGAGCCGCGCGTCGTCGGCGGTCCACTCGCGCGCGCGGTCGGTATGCACGAAGCCAAGCGAGGCCGCGAACCGCCCGCCGATCCGCACCGGCGTCGCCGCGATCGCGATCACGCCGAGCTTGGCGAGTGTGCTCGCCGTCTTTGGCTCGCTGAAGCGGTGATCCTCGCGGACGTCTTTCACGAAGACGGTTCGTCCGAGGCGCGCCGCCAGTCGAGAGACCGGGAGGTCCTGTGGCCCGAGCCCCACCGGCGGCACTCCTTCCGTTGCCCATTCGTAGATGACGTCGAGCTTCGCTTCGGAATCGCCGGTCGCGACGACGGCCCGCGTCACGCCAAGGACCTTCGCGAGCTCGTCCACCGTGGCGTGCAGGATCTCGTCGGGGTTGAGGCTGCCACGAGCGCGCTGCGCGATGCGGTTCACGAGCGTCTCACGCTCGGCGCGGGCCTCGGCTTCCTTGACCGACAGAGCGCTGTGGATCGAGCCCGCGACGTACTGACCCATGATCACCGGCATCTGCGCTTTGTCGGGCGTGAGGTCGCCGGCGCGCTCGCCGAGAAGCAGTAACGCGCCCACCAGACGCTCGCGGGAGACAAGAGGTAGCGCGGCGAAGGACCGTGCGCCCGAGACCGCCGGCATCTCTTCGGAGACCTTCGTCCAGAGCGCCTTGTTCGTGGACGTGTCGGAGATGACGAGCGACTGACGGTGGTCGATCACCCGAACGCGAACGATCGCCGGCAGGGTCACGGCCGAGTAGCTGCGGCCCTTGAGGTCCTGGGCGCGGGGTCCATCGGCAGCGACCGTACGAAAGGCCTCGAGCACGTCGTCGTACACGATGAGGACGATCGTCATGTCGAGCGGGAGCGAGCCGCGTACCGCCGCGACGAAGAAACCGCCGATCTGCTCGAGGTCGAGCGGGCCCGCGAGGGCCGACGACAGTCCGAAGATCGAGCCGAGCTCGTGATCCTTCTGCTCCTCCGACGTCTTCGCATCAGCCTCGGCCGACTTCGCCCCCGCGAGGGCGCTCGCGAGGCGGTGCATGACCACGGCGGCGATCAGGCTGACCCCTAGCCAGACGATGAAGGAGACCAATTGGATGGACGACAGGAGGTCTCCGGTGTCCCGGCGGGCGATGAAGATCCCGCTCTGGGCCAGCTCGATCGTGTAGATGAACTGCACCGCGAAAAAGATGAGAGCGGCATAGAAGGTCGACGCCGCCACGTAGAGGCGCAGCGAGCGCGGGAGCTTACGCATTCTCTCCTGCCGTCGTCGCGAATCGTACTGGCTCGCCTGTCAGGTGGACATGCCTGGAAGCCCTGATCCCGAATGGCTACATGAGCATGTCGAGAAACTGAGCCGTCGCGTCAATCGACTGCCGTACACTCTTTGAACAGGCACAACGCGCGAGGAGGGTCGCCTTGACGACGCGGAACTACGTGCCGATGGTCATCGAGCAGTCCGGCCGCGGCGAGCGCGCGTACGACATCTTCTCCCGCCTGCTCAAGGAACGGATCATCTTCATCGGCGACGCCGTCGAGGACACGATGGCCAACCTGATCATCGCCCAGCTCCTCTTCCTCGAGTCCGAGGACCCCGAGCGGGACATCTACCTCTATATCAACTCGCCCGGAGGCGTCGTGACGGCTGGGCTCGCCATCTACGACACCATGCAGTACCTGAAGGCGCCCGTGAACACCATCTGCATCGGCCAGGCGGCCTCGATGGGCGCGGTACTTCTCGCGGCGGGCGCGAAGGGCAAGCGCTACGCGCTGCCCAACTCTCGGATCATGATTCACCAGGGCTCGGGCGGATTCCGTGGCAACACCCCCGATGTCCTCATCCAGGTGAAAGAGCTCGAGACGCTCGTCGAGAAGCTCATGCGGATTCTCGCGCATCACACCGGCCAGCCGGCGGACAAGGTGCGGCGCGATGTCGACCGCGACCGCTTCATGAGCGCGGAAGAGGCGCGCGACTACGGGCTCATCGACGAGATCTTCACCGGCAAGGAATCGCTCATCTCGATCGCGAAAGCGGAAGAAGTCGTCCGCGAGCCAGCTCCCCGAGAGCCGGTGGCGGCCCGCTAGGCGATGACAACCACCGCGAAGGGCGGCAAGCCCTATCGCTGCTCCTTCTGCGGCAAGAGCCAGGATCAGGTTCGCAAGCTCATCGCCGGTCAGGGCGTCTACATCTGCGACGAATGCATCACCCTCTGCCGCGAGATCGTCGACGAAGAGTTCATGGAGACGCCGAAGGCTAGGACCCTCGGCGCGAAGGTTCCAAGCCCGCGCCGGATAAACGAAATACTCGACCAGTACGTCATCGGCCAGGACAAGGCCAAGCGCGTTCTCTCGGTCGCCGTGTACAACCACTACAAGCGCGTCGGCGCCGGTCATCGCGTGGACGACGTCGAGCT
>DATLPP010000212.1:0-16214 GCA_035535615.1 Candidatus Udaeobacter sp. | reverse complement strand
GACCTCATCTACCAGCGCTGCCAGAAATGGTTACGCGAAAAACGCCGGTTTCGGGGCAGTATCGAATTCAGGGTCTACTTAAGACGTTGGTCCCACCAGCCGACTTTCAGTCCGAACACCCGCGAAGGGAGGGACTCAATGCGCCGAATCATCGCAGCGATCGCGGCCCTCGTCGCCCTCGTCCTAGGCGGAGGGGCCGGTTTCAACGCGTACTAACTGAGTTCGACCTCATCTAGAGGCGTCCAAACGCGCGGGCGAGGGCCGGTGGGCCCTCGCTTTGTCTCGTTATTTCGTCGCGGCACGAACGCGCTCCCGTATCCTCGCGCGGTGCGCTTTCCCGACAACCGAAACGAACTACGTGTTGTCCTAGCAGTAATCAGCGCGGGCGTGCTGATCCTCGTGCGGGTAAGTCTCCCGCTCCCGAACGACGTTGATGCGGTCCGGCTGATTTTCTGGACCGGAGTAACGCTCGGGGCCGCTTCCCTTTCTGTGCGGTTGCCTGCGGGGGTTGTTGCCAATATCACCACAGCCCCGATTCTTGCGGCCGTCTTCGATCCACTTTTGGCAAATCCTTTTGCTGCCTGCTGGATCGCTCTGCTAGGGACGATCGAGGTAAGAGACATTCGTCGCGAGATTCCCTGGTACGGAAGTCTTTACAACAAGTTCTCAAACCTGATTGCAGCTTTCGCTGCGTCGCTCGCGTTCGCCGCGACAAGGCCCGCCTTTACGCAAGATGACCCTTTCGGGACGACGACGGTGATTCTCATCGTGGGTGTTGTTTTCATTACGACGAACGTTTTCCTAGCGGTTGTGGCCGTTAGTGCCCGTACCACATCGCCGATCACGCGAATCTGGGCCATGGCAATCAGGGACGCGCTATTCGGTGCGACGGCTCAAGTTTTTATCGGGTGGCTTATGGCCGAAGTTGGCCTCAGGGTTGGCCTTTGGGCGACCCTTCTATTCATGGTTCCGCTTCTCCTGGCGCGCTATTCGTTCACGAAGTACGCCGAGACGCGTAGTCTCTTTTTCGGGACTGTCAGTGCGCTCTCGCAGGCTATCGACGCGAAGGACGGGTTTACTCGCGGCCACGCTGATCGCGTATCCCGTATCGCGGGCGCGATCGCTCGAGAGATGGGTCTGTCGGAGCGGCACATCGAAGAGATCGAACTGGCCGGGATGCTCCACGACATCGGGAAGATCGGTGTCGAGGATCAGATTCTCATGAAGCCAACGAGGCTCGATCCACACGAGCAAGAGCTGATGCGCCGCCACCCTATTTACGGCGCGTCGATTCTCGAACCTTCGGAATCACTCAGGCCGCTCGTGCCGCTCGTCCTCCACCACCACGAAAACTACGACGGCAGTGGATATCCGGAGGGCCGAAAGGGCGAAGACATCCCGCTCGGCTCCCGAATCATCATCGTCGCGGACGCGTACGAAGCGATGACTTCGGACCGCATCTACCGCAAGTCGATTGGGCATGACCGCGCGATGGAACAGTTGAATCGGTACAAGGGGATTCAGTTCGATCCGAGGATTGTTCGCGCACTCGCAACGCTCCTCGAGAATCGTGGAGCGCAGGCGTTCGAGGTGAGCCAACTGCCACCGATCAACTACGAGACCCTGGCAGAACTTCGCAAACGGCTGGCGCGCGAGCCACTAGCTCGCGATGCCCATGCTGGTTAGTGGGCTTCTAGCGGGCCTCGTTCTGGGCGTAGCGGCCGGCGGCAACTGGCGGAATCTAGCGAAACTGGATCTCAAGTTCTGGCCTGCCCTCTTGGCCGGTGTAATTGCGCGGACAGTCGCGCCTGTTCTTGGGGGGCTAGCACTCAGCGCCTCAATAGCCGGTCTACTCCTCGTGGCCTTCGTGGCGGTTTTGAACCGGGCGATGCCGGGCGCCTGGCTAATCGGAGTCGGTGCCATGCTCAACAGCATCGTCACGTTCGTTAACGGCGGGATGCCGGTCGATCCGGGAGCCCTCATTCTGTCGGGTAAGGCACCCCCCTCAGATGGACTGCATGTCATCCTCGGGCCCGATACTCGGGTCTCATTCTTGGCCGACGTCCTGCTGATCCCTGTGATCAACAACATCTACAGCATCGGCGACGTTGTGCTTGCGATTGGTGGCTTTTGGATGGTCTTTCGTCTCGTAAGGTCCCGATGACTTCCCGCCCCGAAGCGGTAACCGTCGGCCCCCTTCGGTCCCCGACCTTCGCGGCCCTCTGGTTCGCTCAAGTCGCGAGCAGGTTCGGCGATCCGATAACGCTGATTGCACTCGCATACGTCAGTTACGTTCAAACGAAGTCCGCCCTGATCACCGCGCTCGCTGTTGTCATCGCAACGGTCCCGAATGCGCTGTTCGGAGTCCTGGGGGGCGCGATCGCGGATGCTGTTGGTCATCGCCGAGCAATGATCGCTTGCGACCTGGGACGAGTTCTGCTGGTTGGTGCTGTGCCAGTCGTACTTGGTTTCGGTTTCCCACTGGTCGCTGCCTACACCCTTGTGTTTGCCGCGGCCGTGTGCGGGGCGATCTTTAACCCCGCTCGTCTCGCCTTAGTGCCGCGCATCGTGGGTCCGGGTGACTTGCCTGCCGCGAATTCATTGATTTATTCCACTGACCGAACGGTCGAGGTGTTGGGCGCAGTTGCAGCAGGCCTTCTCGTTGGGTCGATCGGCGACCGCGCGTTCTATGTCGATGCGCTTAGTTTTCTCGTCTCGGCTGTTTTCTTGATGCGAATCCGGCTGGAAGAGGATGCTCGCCCGCTCGCGGTTCGATCACTCGGCCGAGACACCCTGGAAGGGTTTCGGTTTCTTTGGCGACACGCTGTTCTTCGCGCCAACACCCTGCTGTCACTTGCGTGCCAGCTGTCGATCCCTGTTGTTTCGAGTCTCGTACCGTCACTGATCTTCAGGAAGTTCGCCGGTGGTAACGCTGAACTCGGGGCTTCACTCTTTGGTGTGGCGGAAGCTGCGATCGCTGTCGGTGCCGTTCTTGGTGGGGTGTACCTCGCACCACGACTTAGTCGGCTCCCGAAGGGTCGGCTAATCCTCGGCGGTTTCGCTGTCTATGGGCTCGTCCTCATAGGTCTCGCCCTAGCACCTACCTTTGAGCTGGCGCTTCTCCTCTTCGTACTTGGCGGCATTGCAAACGTCATCTTCTATGTGCCGAATATCACTCTCTCTCAGGAGCTCGCGCCTCCCCAACTGCGAGCCCGCGTCTTCGGGTCCCGCATCGCGCTGCTCAATCTCAGCTGGCTTCCGGTAATCGTCCTGAGCGGGGCGCTCGCCGATGCCGTGGGTGTCTCCTTGCTCATCGCAGTTGCCGGCGTCGTCACCCTCGTCAGCGCACTCATCGGAGCCTTCATCCCGATCGTTCGCGACGTGGCCTGAGCGCCGACCGTACGGATGCACCCGGGACGGGTGCGGGTTGACATGTACGGTCATCGGCACACAAAATGGTCCAGCCGCACGAGGAAGGTCATCCAGCAGGCGACATTGGGCCCTCGTGGGAAGGAAGCGTACGGAAAGTGGCGCAGAGGACGATTCTGGTCGCAGACGATGACGCCTCCATTCGCTCGCTTCTCAAGCAGCTCCTGTCCGATGAGGGGTACAGCGTCGTCGAAGCGACGACCGGCACCGAGGTCGTCGAGAAGGTCAAGGACACCAACCCGGACCTCGTGATCATGGACGTCCGGATGCCGGAGCTCGATGGCATCGAGGCGCTCTCAAAACTCAAGGTGAGCTCCCCGAAGACGAGCGTCCTCATCATGACCGCCTTCGGGTCGTCCAATAACGCCATCCGGGCGATGGAGCTCGGCGCCTTCGACTACATCACCAAGCCCTTCGAACTCGACAAGATCAGCCACACCGTCAAACGCGTGATCGAGTACCGGGATCTCACCAGTGAGGTCCAGGTGCTGCGCGACGAGATCAGCTCGCTGGTACAGACAGAGCGGATCGTCGGCAACTCGCCGGCGATGCAAGAGGTCTACAAGACCGTCGGGAAGGTCGCCAAGGCGGACGCGACCGTCCTCATCACGGGCGAGTCGGGGACCGGCAAAGAGCTCGTCGCCGAGGCGCTTCACTACAACTCCAACCGTCGCTCGGGCCCGATCGTGAAGGTCTCCTGCGCCGCGCTTCCCGAAACGCTCCTCGAGGCGGAGCTCTTCGGTCACGAAAAGGGCTCGTTCACCGGCGCCATGACGCAGCGCCGCGGCCGCTTCGAGATGGCCGACAAGGGCACGATCTTTCTCGATGAGATCGGCGAGATGAGCCTGCCGATGCAGACAAAGCTCCTCCGCGTACTCCAGGAGCGGAAGATCGAGCGGGTCGGCTCGTCGCTGCCGATAAAGGTCGACATCCGCATCATCTGCGCGACCAACAAAGACCTGCAAAGACAGGTCGAGCAGCAGAAGTTCCGCGATGACCTCTTCTACCGGCTCAACGTCATCAACATCCACATGCCGCCGCTCCGCGATCGCAAGGAGGACATTCCCGCGCTCGTCGAGCACTTCCTCGCGAAGCACCGTTACAGCGCGACCGCGCAACCCGCGGCGATCAGCGAGGAGGCTCTCAAACGTCTCATGGAATACGACTGGCCCGGTAACGTCCGCGAGCTCGAGAACGTCGTCGAGCGCGCGGTCGTGCTCTCGCGCGGACAGATCATCACCAGCCGCGAGCTTCCGTTCGGCGACCATGAGGCCGACGGACACGAAGAAGAGGGCGGCGACGAGGTCTCCGTGGAGAAGTCGTTCTTCAAGAAGTCGGTCGCCCAGTTCGAGAAGGACCTGATCATGAAAGCCCTCCGCGACGCCACCGGGAACCGCTCAAAAGCCGCGGAAATGCTGGGTATTTATCGCCGTTTGCTCTACGCGAAAATCAAGGAATATGGCCTCGAGGGGTATCCCCCGAAGGGCAGGCCGGCCTGATGTTCGCGCTCCTTCGCACGTCGCTTCGGTTCTTCGTCGTCGGTTTCGTCGTCGGCACACTCTTCGCGCCGCGCTCCGGCGCGGAGACGCGTCAGATGCTGGGCGAGAAGTTCACGGTCATGGTCAACCAGATCCTCGAGCTCGCGGCATTGCCGCCGATCGAACCGCGGACCCCGGTGAAGAACGGCGGCGAAGGTCGCGCGCGACGGACCGCCACGCGCGGTACGAATGCCCGCACGCCGACCTAAGAAGAGCGCCACCGGACCGATCGTCGTGCGTCTCGTCGAAGCGACGGGAAATTCGACGAAGAGCTGGGACGCCGCGGTCCTTGCCGCGGTGAAGGCGGCGAAGGTGAAGACGCCGGTG
Source organism: Candidatus Udaeobacter sp. (assembly GCA_035535615.1). Taxonomy (GTDB): domain Bacteria; phylum Chloroflexota; class Limnocylindria; order P2-11E; family P2-11E; genus 3-1-20CM-2-70-9. The sequence goes on along the minus strand of DATLPP010000212.1, from coordinate 10,920 downwards.
GGCGTCGAGGTCGGTCGGCTGTGGGCGGAACTCGACGGCCCGAAGCTCTCCAGGTATCACGCCTCGGTCAAGGTGGCGTACCGGGAGGTCCAGCGCGCGTCCGTCCGACCCTCCCGCTAGCAGCCAAGTCTCGATATCTGTGCATCTCATTGACACATGATTTGTGCGCCAACAACACTCGCTATCGGAATTCGACGTCAGGGGAGCAACAACCCGGTGGCGGAGGCACAGACGCACGAAGCGCTCACGCAGGTCCTGATCGCCAACGATGGCGAGGTCCTCGCACGTCTGCGTCTTTCGGCGGCAGAGGCCGCGCGTGTCTGCAACGTCACACCTCGTCAGCTCATCTACTGGACCAAGAAAGGTCTCGTGAAGCCGTCGACGGATGGTGATCACGACTACGACGTCTTCGCGATGGAAAAGGTCATCCGCATCCGGCAAGCCCTCGAGAAGGGACACTCTCTCGAAAAGGCCGCGCAGCTCGTGCAGCGCGAGCTCGGGACACTCCAGGCGGAGGCCAAGCGGCTCGAAGACATGGCCCCAGACGCCCTTGAAGACGAGCTTCGCGCGCGCCTGGAGCGGCTTGAATCGCGGATCAACGAGATCCGGCGCGCGCTGCCGGCCTCCCTCACGATCGCGCGCCTGCGCAAGGCCGTCGCCGTGCTGGCCCGGCTTGACGCCCAGGGCGCCCTCGAGAACTCCCAGGCCAACGGAGACTCGGCAAAGGCCGTCGCGCTCCGGCTCGGCCGCGCGATCGACGAGCTCGAGCTACTCCTGCGCGAGGTACAGCCCGTCAACGCATAACGCGCCGGTACGCTTCGTTCGTGCCTGACGCGCTCGCGCTCATCGCCAACGCCGCCGGCAAGCTCACCCGAGAAGGTCTCCGCGCGACCGGCCGCGGCGCGACGGCGCTCCCCGGACTCGTCGCTCTCACGCTCGACCCTAACTTCATCGGCGCTCTCGCGGCCGAGCTCGAGTTCGGCGTCGCGTGCGTCTCCGGCACGAACGGGAAGACCACGACCGCGCGAATGCTCGCGGACATCTCGCGCACCGCGGGGTGGAACCCGATCCACAACCGGTCCGGCTCCAATCTCGATCGCGGGGTGGCCGCCGCGCTTCTGGAGCACACGACGTGGTCTGGGGAGCCGCGCGGGAACTTCGGGCTCTTCGAGATCGATGAGGCTTCGCTTCCGAGCGCGGTCGGGCGCCTGCAGCCGCGTGTGGTAGTCGTCACGAATCTTTTCCGAGACCAGATGGACCGCTACTTCGAGCTCGACACGCTCGCGAAAAAGATCGGCGACGCGCTCGCCGCGCTTCCCGCGACCACCACCCTGGTGCTCAACGCCGACGATCCGCTCGTCGCGAACCTCGCGGTGCGGCGTGACGTGAAGACGATCTTCTTCGGCGTCGACGATCCGGATGTCGGGGGCGTGGTCCCGCAGGCGATCAGCGATGCGACGCGCTGCCCGCGCTGCAAGTCGCCGCTGAAGTACGCGCGCGTGGTCCTCGCGCACGTCGGCGATTGGTCGTGCCCCAACTGCGGTCTGGCGCGGCCGCCGCGCGATGTATCGGCGTCGAAGATCCTGCTCGGCCCGGACGCGAGCGAGATCGCGCTCGCCGGGACTGTGGGAAGCATCTTCGAGTCCGTGCGTGTCCCGATCCCGGGTCTCTACAACGCGTACAACGCGCTCGCCGCCCTCGCGGCCGCACGTGCGCTCGACCTCGGGCTTGCCGAGGCGATCCGCGCCCTCGCGAATTTTCGGCCTGCGTTCGGCCGACTCGAGACGATCCAGTACAAGGGCAGGACGCTCCGGCTCGTGCTCGTGAAGAACCCCGCGGGCTTCAACGCGGCGATCGCGGCGCTTCTCGAGACCGGCCGCACCCCGCGCCTCCTCGCCGCCCTGAGCGATCGGGACGCGGACGGCCGCGACGTGTCGTGGATTTGGGACGCCGACTTCGAGGCCCTCGCGCCGTCGGTCGAGCACGCCGTCATCACGGGGTTGCGCGGGCGCGATCTCGCTCTCCGTTTCAAATATGCCGGTCTCGCGAAGGAGCGCATGGAAGTGGTCGACGAGTGGGCCGCTGCGATCGAGCGCGCGACGACGCTCGCGCCCGAAGGCGGCGAGGTGGTTGTTCTGGCCACCTACACCGCGATGCAGGCTCTGCGAGGCGTGCTCGCGCGGGCCGGAGCCGCCGTGCCGTTCTGGGAGGATTGAGCTGATGGATCTGCACATCGCCCACCTCTATCCCGACCTCATGAACATCTACGGCGACCGCGGCAACGTCATCGCTCTCGGGCAGCGGGCGAAGTGGCGCGGCATCGAGGTCGAGGTGCGGCCGTACTCGGTCGGCGAGTGGGCCGACCCGGAATGGCCGGATGTGTGGTTCTTCGGGGGTGGCCAGGACCACGGGCAGGACATCGTCGGCGCCGATCTCGCCGGGAAGAACGGTGCGGCCCTGCGGAAGTCGGTCGAAGGCGGCGCCGCGATCTTCTCGGTCTGCGGCGGCTACCAGCTCCTCGGCCACGCGTACGTCCCGGAGACGGGTCCGTCGATCCCGGGGGTCGGCATCCTCGACGTCACCACGCGCGCCGGGAAACGGCGATTCGTGGGCAATCTACTGGTCGACTCACCGGCTGGGCAGCTCGTCGGCTTCGAGAACCACTCCGGTCGAACGTATCTCGGACCCGGCGCGAAGCCGCTCGGAACGGTGATCGCCGGGAACGGCAACAACGGCGAGGACAAGACGGAGGGCGCCGTGCAGGGAAAGGTGATCGGCTGCTACTTGCATGGCTCGGGCCTGCCGAAGAACCCGTGGCTCGCGGACCGGCTCCTCGCGTGGGCTCTCGAGCGGCGACACAAGGACGCCAGGCTCGATCCGCTCGACGATGCCGACGAGGTAGCGGCGCGAGCTCAGGCCAGTGAGGTGGCTCGCACGAGGACCTAGAAGCGGTACTCGAGTACCGGCGACTCGTCCTATGCGGCCCGAGCGCGATCGTCTGTTGACTGCCCGGCGTGTTCCGATGTGCGGTTGCTCGCGGATCTCTCATCGCGCTGGCCCTCCTTTCGGCGGGGGGATTCGCAGCGAGTGCGGACGATGGCCGGCCGCCGGCGCCGAGCGGCGCCGGCCATCCTTCGACCTCCACCCCGGTCCCGCTCACCGAGCTACGGCCGAGCGACATACGAACGGCGCCCGTGCCCGCGACGGCGCCGGATCTGGTTCCCCTCGCCGAGCCTCTCCGGGCTCCGGCCCACAAGAAGGAGCTCGTCCTGTTCGTCGGTGGCTACGGCTCCCGCCCGAATGACGGCGCCTTCGACGAACTCGCGGCGCGCTTTCCGGCCGACCGCTACGACGTGCGAAGGCTCGGGGACGATCCGCGGTTCCCGTACGACACGTATGGCAACGTCGATGCGAATGCCCAGATCCTGACGGACGAGATCCGCACCATCGGTGCGGACTACTCAGCGGTGAACATCGTGTCCCATTCGATGGGCGGTGTCGTCACCGATCGCGCGTTCGCCAATGGTCTCTCCGCGGGAGATGGGGTTCGAACCTTCGTCGCCCTCGCGGGACCTCACAGCGGCGCTGATTACGCGCGCGCCCCGGCGTTCCTCCTTCCGATCATCGGGCCTGTCGAGGACATCGTGCGAGCGGCCGGGGTCGCGGCCGCGCGTGACCCGGCGAGCGACGCGATTCGCGATCTCGCGGTGGCGCGGCCCATCCGCGCGCCGGCCGGCGTTGCCCGCGTTGACGCGAGTCTCGCAACAGACGGACTCGTGAACGAGTTCGACGCTCGCGACCCGGGTGTCCCGCAGCGCCTCTACCTTCCCGCCACGCCGCGCGAGCTGATCGACGGACACGGCGGCAGCCTGGTCAATCGTGAGATCGCCGACCTCGTCGTCGAAACCGTTCGCACGCACGAGGTGCCCCCGGACCGCCGCGATCCGATCACGCGGCTCGTCGCGCCGATCCTCTGGGATGAGGAGACGCGGGTCTGGCGGCGCGTCCTGCTGATCGTGAGCCTCGGCGCGGTCTGCTTGTATCTCGCGCGCTTCGTTCCGTTCTGGCGCGGCGCGATCGACGGATTGAACCACTGGTGTGGTCGGTTCGTGCGCTCGCGGGGCCGATGAACGACGAGCGCGGGCAGGCGATCGTTGAGTTCGCTCTGGTCCTCCCGCTCTTGCTCGTACTGATCCTTGGAGTCGTACTCGTCGCCGAGATTGGCGTAGCACGTCTGGCTCTCGAGCATGCCGCGGCGGAAGCGGCACGAACCGGGTCGCTGACCAACGATGACGAGCTCGTGCGCAGCACGGTGGCCGCGGCCGTCGCGCCGCTCGATGCGTCATCGGTGAACGTGATCATCGAACCGACCCAGCACGAGAGCCCGCGGTCGACGATGCCACGCGGATCGCTCTTGCGCGTCCGACTGCGTTACGCGATCCCGGTCCCGCTGGGATTCGTTGGGCTTCCTCGTCTCATCATCGAGGGCGCCGCAGCGCGCAGGGTCGAGTGGGCTCCGTGAATGACGATCGCGGCCAGGCGATCCTGGCCGTCGTCCTTGCGTTAGGGATCGCGGCGACCGCGATCGTCGGTCTTCGTGCCGCCCAGGAGCGAATTGTCCTGGGCGCACACGCGCAGCGCGCGGGCGAGGCTGCCGTCGAAGCAGCCGCGCAGTCGGTGGCCGACGCGTACGCGGCGCGCCCTGCCGCGGCGAGGGAGCTCGTGGTCGACCCGCACGTCCTCGAGACAGCACGAGCGGCGGCCGAAGAGCTCGCACGGGAGAACGGCGATCGCGACATCGAAGGGTTGGAGCTCTCGTGCAACGGCGATCGGATTGAAGCGCGACTCGTGCTGACCGGCTATTCGCACCACGCCGGATTCAGGGCACCGGAATGCTCCCGTCCCTAACCTTCACGCCCAGGCGGTTCGCGATCCCGCGGCGTCGGCTTGTCTTCGCCGCCGGTGGTTCCGCGTTGCTGGTTGCATCGCTCCTCTCGACGTTCGTCGTCTCGCCGCCGCGTTCCGGGGACGAGGGGGCCGCAACCGCGTCGTTGGCGCAGCGCCTTTCGATGTCGACGTGGGCGTTCGCCGTTCCGACGGCGTGGCTCGCGGCGCCGCTGGCTGAGGTTCGGAGCGGCGACAGCGTCGATCTGCTCGCGGTTCGCACGGGCGATCGCCCTCTGGCCGTAGCGATCGCGGCGGACCTCCGCGTGATGAGCGCGGATGAGCGCTCGATCGTCTTCGAGGTCGACGAAGAGAGCGCGACCGCGATTGCCTCCGCGCGCGCGTCGGGGCTGCTGATGGTCCCGCTCCTTCGTTCCACACATTGACGGTCCGCGTCGCGCTGTACGGAGGAGCGGAGCTCGCAACCGCGGCCGGGGTGCTCGGGTTGATCGCGGTCGAACCGGCGCGAGCCGACCTTGCGCTCGTCGACCTTCGCGATACTGAGGCCCTGTCGCAAGCGGCGACGCTAGCGGCGGAGCTTCCGCGTGTCGTCGTCCTTGCCGACGAACAGGTCGCGCTCGCCGGAGCACTCGGTGTCTCGAGCCGCGCGATTTCACGGTCGTGCGAGCCGGCCGTCTTGGGGCCCCTCATTGCCGCAGCTCTCCCTCCGGCCAAGCGGAGCTCGACGCGATCGATCATGGTGTCGTCGGTCCGCGGCGGAGCGGGAAGGTCGCTCCTCGTCGCCAATCTCGCGCGCCGCCTCGCGCCGCTCCGCGCGACGCTGTGCCTCGACCTCACCGGGGACGGAACGCTCAGCTGGTGGCTCGGTGCGACGAGTGGAAGCTGGTCCGATCTCGAGGATCTGACCGACGAGCTCACCGCCGAGCACCTCGGTGTCGTCGCCACAGAGGCGGCGCCCGGCCTTCGCCTGGTCGGCGGTCCCCCATTCGCCCCGACCGTGCAACTAGCGCAGTCCGCATTTCGAGCCGCGCTCGAGCTCTCGGAGATCGTCCTCGTCGATGCCCCGACTCTCGCCGACGAGCGGACGCGACGCCTCGCCACTTCCGTCGACCGCGTGATCGTGATGAGCTACGACGACCCGATCTCGCTCGCGGCCCTCGCGTCCGCGGATATTCCCGAGACGGCGTGGCTCATCGCGTCGCAGTCGATCGCAACGTCGCTGGGCGGACGCGACGTGTTTCGCGCGTTACCGCGCGCGGACAGCGCGATCGCCGCCGCCACGTCCCGACCCAACGCGCTCGGCGGTGCGCTCGGCAAGGCGTACGACGGGCTCGCCGAGATCATCGCGATCGACGCGACGTGACGGTCGCGGCGCGCGCCCGGATCGAGCGCGGTGTCGTTGCGCGCCTTCGTGAAGCGCCGGACGGCCGACCTCGTCGCGAGCAGCTTCCGGCCGCGCTGCGCGAGACGCTCGTCGACCAACGCCTGGTCATCCCCGCGGGCGAGCTCCGGCTTCTCGAACGCTGGCTCGAAGACCGACTGTTCGGTCTCGGCGACCTCGCGCCATTGTTGCGCGACGATCGTGTGACCGAGGTCATGGTGAACGGCACACGGGGTGTGTGGGTCGAGCGCGACGGGCGCCTCGAGGAAACCGCGATCCACTTCTCCGACCCTGAGGAAATACTCGTCCTGATCGAGCGCCTCGTCGCGCCGCTCGGCCGGCGGATCGATCTCGCAAGTCCTCTCGTCGACGGTCGGCTGCCCGATGGGTCGCGCGTGCACGCGGTGATCCCACCGATATCCCTCGTCGGCCCTGTCCTTACGATCCGCCGATTCGGACAACGTGCGCTCAGCCCGGAGGACCTGGTCCGGAACGGGACGCTGCCCCCCGATGCGATGGGCTATCTCGTTCGGGCCGTACGCGAGCGGCGAAGCCTGCTCGTTTCGGGAGGCACCTCGAGCGGCAAGACCACGACGCTCAACGCGCTCGCCTTCGCCGTGGGCGATCGCGAGCGCATCGTCACCATCGAAGACGCCGCGGAGCTCCGTCTTCCACAGCCAAACGTCGTCGCGCTCGAAACGCGCGCTCCAAGCGTCGAGGGGACCGGCGCGGTCGACGTGCGGGCGCTTCTCAGAGCGGCGCTTCGCATGCGTCCCGACCGGATCCTCGTCGGCGAGGTGCGCGGCGGCGAGGCCCTCGACATGCTGCAGGCCATGAACACCGGGCACCGCGGGTCGTTGACCACGGCGCACGCGAACGGCGCTCCGCACGCGCTCATGCGGATCGAGACGATGGCCCTCATGGGCGGCATCGACCTGCCGCTCGAGGCCATCCGGGAACAGATCCGTCGCGGCATCGACGTCGTCGTGCATCAAGAACGTGACCCAACGGGAGTGAGAAGGATCGTTGAGATCGCGGAGCTCTCGTCGGAGCGCGGCGATCCGTACACCCTCACTCGGGTCTACCCGTGATCGCGTTGGTTCTCGCGGTCGCGGGCGTCCTCCTCCTCGCGCTCCTTGACGAGCGACGCAGCGCCGCGGTGCTCACGGCCGCGGCGCGGCTGGATCCGCGGGCGCGTTCGGGAATGCGGGAGTGTCGCCTCGCGCTCCCGGGTCTCGTCGATGCTGTTGCCGCGGCACTCTCGAGCGGCCTCTCGGTGCAGTTGGCGCTCAGTGAGGTCGCGCCGACGCTACCGCGGGGGCTCGCGCTACCGACCGAACGCGCGGCGGCGTCGATGGCGCTCGGCGCGTCCGTCGACGAGGCCGTCGGTGCCTACGCCGGCGTCGTGGCCGGCGAGGACCTCGCGCCATTCGCGATCGTCCTCGGTGCGTTCGCGAGAAGCGGCGGCAAGATCGGGAGGAGCCTCGCTCGCGTCGCGACGTTGCTCCGCGGACGGATCGCGCTCGAGGACGAACGCAAGGCGCTCACGGCGCAAGGACGCGTCTCGGCGATCGTGCTCGTCGCGCTGGCTCCGCTCGGCGGCATGTTTTTCGCGGTGATGACGCCCGAATACGTTGCCGTGATGTTCGATCGGGGCCGGTGGCTTCTCGTCGTTGCCATCGCGCTGGAGATCGTCGGTGGACTCTGGCTATGGAGGATCCTCCGCCTTTCGACGCCGGGCGCCGATCTCGCGACGCTCCTCGACGCAGTGATCGTCGGTCTTGAGGCGGGCCTCACTTTCGAGCTCGCTCTCGCAGCGCTCGTCACGCGCGCGCCGATGGTGGCCCGGCTCCCGGAGGCGCGCCGCCTTCTCGCGGATCTCGCTCTTGGGCGCGGGGCCAGCGAGGCGTTCGCCGCGTTCGGTAGCGCGGGACCGACCGAAGCTCGCGTCGCCGCGTTGGTCCGTGCCGCGACGCGGTTCGGTTCGCCTCTCGCCGGTCTTCTCGTGACGCAGGCCGATGCGCTCCGGACGAGCGATCGGCGACGTGCGGAAGCCCAGGCGCGTCGACTCCCAGTACTAATGCTCTTTCCGCTGGCGGTCTGTGTGCTCCCCGCTCTCCTTTGTGTGTTCCTGGGTCCTCCCCTTCTCTCCCTCTTGGCCTAGGCCGTCTGACCGGTGTCAAAACGGGAGAAACTAACCAATTTGGGTGCGGAAGCTTGTTTCGGAACGCAGAATTGCGCCTAGCCCAAACGGCGGAGTACGACCTTCCTAGTTGTCGGAGGTCCGCCAGACGGGCAGGCTTGCACACAGATCACAGGAAAGGGGGACCGAATAATGCTCGCATTCCTGCGCGACGACGAAGGCCAGGGTCTGGTCGAATACGCACTCATCATCGCCGTCATCGCCATTGCCGTTATCGTCGCGATGATCTTCCTTCGCGGCCAGATTACGAACATCTTCAGCAACATCGGCAACAACCTCACCTAGACGTCGCAAGCTGCTGAATACGACGACCGGGCGGCGCCTCAAAACGCCGCCCGGTCCGTCTTCTAAGGGGAAATCGAGATAGACGCGGTGCGAGCGGTCGAGGACGTCATCCTTGTCGCTTTCGTTGTCGCCGTTGTCTACACGGACTGGCGCTACCGCCGTATCCCCAACGCCTTCACGTATCCCGTCATGGCCGCCGGCCTCGTGCTGGGTGCACTCGAAGGGGTGCCCGGCGAGATCATGGCGAACGGTCTCATCGATCACGTCGCGGGCCTCGTCGTCGGTTTCCTCGTCGCTTATCCGTTCTACGCGATGGGCGGCCTGAAGGCGGGCGACGGCAAGTACCTCATGGCGGTGGGGGCGATGCGCGGGCTCGGGCTCCTTCTCGCCGGCGCGGTGTACGGCGCGCTGCTCGGAGGCGTCATCGCTCTCGGCTTCATCGCGGTCCGTCGACTTCGACCGGCGAACGGAATGAGCGCGCCAACGGTCCCCGTCATGAAGACGTGGATCCCGTACGGCGTAGCGCTCGGGCTCGGCACGGTCGTCGCGCTTGCGCTCGAGCTCTCCTGTCGCTTCCCTGGGACGACGATGTGATCGGCATTACGACACCCGTCTCGTCTGGCGACCGCTTGCCTGTATATTCCCGAACGGGCGGAACGCGCGAACAACGTGACTCCGTGATCGAACGTTAGTCAGGGGAGTTATGGCCGAAGCCGAGAAGATACGCATCCTGATCGTCGACGACATCGCCGATACTCGCGATAACCTCGCGAAGCTGATCGGCTTTGAGCCGGATATGGAAGTTGCCGGTACCGCCGACGGTGGTCAGGCTGCGGTCAATCTCGCCAAGAAAGAGCGGCCTCACGTGATCCTCATGGACATCAACATGCCCGACATGGATGGGATCACCGCCACCGAGATCATCTCGAACACCGTGCCCGAGTCGCCGATCATCATGATGAGCGTCCAGGGCGAGCAGGACTACCTGCGCCGCTCGATGCTCGCCGGCGCGCGCGAGTTCCTCGTGAAGCCGTTCTCCGCGGATGAGCTGATCAACGCCATTCGCCACGTCCACGAGCTCTAGAAGGTCAAGCGCGCCCGCTACGCGGCGGCCGCGCCCGCTGCGGCGGCGCCGGTGAACCCGCTCGCGGCGGCCCCGGGCGCACGCCAGACCGGCCAGATCATCACGTTCTTCTCGCCAAAGGGTGGCGTCGGCCGAACGACCATCGCGACGAACCTGGCGGTCGCGCTGCATCAGCTGTCGCAGAAGCCCGTCGTCCTCGTCGACGGAAGCCTGCCGTTCGGCGACATCGCCGTGATCCTCAACATGAGCCCGAAGGCGAAGACCATCGCCGACTTGATCGGATCGTTCGAGAACACGGACTCCGACGTGCTCGAGTCCGTGCTGGTGTCGCACTCCACTGGCATCAAGGTGCTTCTCGCGCCACCGACGCCGGAGTCGGCCGAGCTCATCACGGGCGCGAACATGAAACACATCCTCGAGCTCCTGCGCGAGCGCTATGCCTACATCGTCGTCGACACCTGGCCCTCGTTCCAGGAGCAAGTGATCACGATGCTCGACGTGGCCGACGTGATCCTCACGCTCATGACGCTCGAGATCACGAGCCTGAAGAACGTGCGTGTGTTCATGGAGATCGCCGAGAAGCTCGGGTACGGCAGCGACAAAGTGCAGCTTGTCGCCAACCGAAATGACAGCTCCGGTGGCATCAAGGCGTCGGATGTCGAGGCGAGCCTCGGCCGCAAGATCCCCCACACGATCGTTTCCGACGGGCGGACCCTGGTACTGGCCGTCAACCGCGGGGTGCCATTTGTTATCAGTCATCGTGAGAGTCAGGTCGCAAAGGACATCTTTACCCTCGCGCAGCGCATCGCGGCCGAGGCGCCCGAGGCCGCAGCGGCCGGCGCGCCGAAAGCGGCGGCCCGCACCGGGGGCATGCGTCTCTTCGCTCGCTAGTCCCTCGCGCTGATCCCCGTCTGAACCCTTTACAAGCGTTTTCCGGCAATACATTTCGCTGTCGAGGGAGCAGGCGCCTGGATAACGGGCGCCGGAAGGCAGGGTTAAACACGCACAGATGTCGCTTCTAAGACGCATCGAAGGCGCCCGCCCCGGTCAGCCGGACCAGCC
>DATLPP010000211.1:0-4514 GCA_035535615.1 Candidatus Udaeobacter sp. | reverse complement strand
GTCGTGAAGAAGTACAGCGTGAGCGCCGACTGCACGGCGCTCTGTAGGTCAGGCGCCGAGCTTCTCGCGAACCGCTGGGACGATCTCGTCGATCGCCACACGTATCTGGCTCATCGAATCGCGCTCGCGGATCGTGACCCGTTTGTCGTCGATCGAGTCGAAGTCGACCGTGACGCAGAGAGGAGTTCCGATCTCGTCCTGACGGCGATAGCGCCGGCCGATCGCCTGTGTCTCGTCGTAGGTCGACATGAAATGAGGGCGGATCTTGGACCACACCTCACGCGCGACGGGGCTAAGGCGTTCGTTCTTCGAGAGCGGGAGGACGGCGACCTTGTATGGCGCGAGGTGCGGGCGGAACCGCATCACGACCCGCGTGCCCTCTTTGTCCGGCTCCTCGTCGTATGCGGCGCAGAGGATCGCGTAGGTCGCGCGGTCGGCGCCGACCGACGTCTCGACCACGTGCGGAATGAACCGCTCGTTCGCGACGTCGTCGAAATACTCGAGCTTCTTGCCCGAGAACTCGGAGTGTCGGCGGAGGTCGTAGTCGGTGCGGTAGTGGATTCCCTCGAACTCGTTCCATCCGAACGGGAACTCGAACTGGATGTCGGTGGCCGCGGCCGCGTAGTGCGCGCGCTCGTCGGCCGCGTGGTCGCGGAAGCGCAGCTTGTCTTTGGGGATTCCCTGCTCCTGATGCCACGCGAGACGCGTTTGCTTCCACTCGTCGTAGAAGCGCGGCGCATCGGCGGGCCGGCTGAAGTACTGCATCTCCATCTGCTCGAACTCGCGCGAGCGGAAGATGAAGTTGCCCGGCGTGATCTCGTTCCGGAAGGCCTTGCCGATCTGCGCGATCCCGAACGGCAGCCTCTTTCGCGAGGTCTGCTGAACGTTCTCGAAGTCGACGAAGATGGACTGGGCCGTCTCCGGCCGCAGCCAGGCGATCGATGCGGTGTCCTCGACCGGTCCGACGAAGGTCTTGAACATCAGGTTGAACTGTCTCGGGTCGGCGAGCTTCTTTTCGCCGCAGTTCGGACACGACACTCCGGAGAGGTCGAGCTTCTTCGCGCGCCACGCGGTCGCGAGCTCCTCGCCCTTGGGCAGGTCATCGAGCCGGAAGCGCTTGCGGCAATTGCGGCACTCGACGAGCGGGTCCGTGAAGTTCTCGACGTGGCCCGACGCTTCCCACACCTTCGGGTGCATCAGGATCGCGCCGTCCAGGCCGACGATGTCCTCCCGCAGTTGCACCATCGCGCGCCACCACGAACGCTTTACGTTGTTCTTGAGCTCGACGCCGAGGGGGCCGAAGTCCCACGTCGCGCCCGCACCGCCGTAGATCTCGCTCGATGGGAAGACGAAGCCGCGCCGTTTCGCGAGCGACGTGATCTTTTCGGAAACGTCCTCTGGTTTCACGAAACGTGGGCGGGATGTGGGAGCGTGCGTAGCTCGTCCATGAGGTGCGTGGTCGAGATATCGCGATCGAGGACGTACCGGAGAAAAGCGCGGAGGTGGCGGTCGAGCTCGCCCGTGAGCGCCGAATCGAGTCGCAAGCGCGAGGCCGAGTCGAGATCGCTCACCAGAAGGTACCGAAGCGACTTGAGCGCGCGGACCGTGAGCGGCGCCATGTACGGCAGCCGCGTCGCGCAGCTCGCGCAGATCGCGCCACCGGCCGCGGGCTCCCACGCGTTGGTCTGCTCGGCGAGAGCGGTGCGGCATTGCGCGCACTCGCCGAGCTCGGGGCGGAAGCCGGATCGATCGAGCAGATGCAGGTCGAACCAGCGGCAGACCGTCGGCGCATTGACGCCCGTGTCGAGCGCGCGCAGCGCCGTCTCGAGCAGGTCGAACAAAGGCGCGGATGGAACCCGGTCGGCTGTGAAGCGATCGACGAGCTCAGCGACGTACCAGCCGGCGGCGATGAGCGCAAGATCGTCGCGCATATCGGGATAGATGGCACGCGCTTCGGCGCCGGTCAGGACGTCGAGCTCACGCCCGCGCGCGAGCTGATAGGTGGCGTGCGTCAGCGGCTCCGCGTGCCCGGCCATGCGGCTCGTCGCTCTCCGTATGCCTTTTGCGACGACACGCACTTTGCCGAAATGGCGCGTGAAGAGGACGAGAATCCGATCTGCCTCGGCGAAGTCGTTCGTCTTGAGTACGATCGCCTCGGCACGGTACGTGCGAGATGCCACGTCGCGTCAATGGTACGAAACGGCGCTCGCAACGCGGCGCCGGACGCATATGATCGGTCTTCGGTGGGTCGCACTCTCGAGGCATATGTCGCCGCCGTCGATGAGGAGATCCGCGCTCTTCTGAGCGGCGCGGACCCTTCACTTCAGCCCTTCTACGGGATGATGCTGTACCACCTCGGCCTGGACGCGGAGCGAGGGCCGTCGGGGAAGCGGCTCCGGCCGGTGCTCTGCACGCTCGTGTACGAAGCGCTGACCGGCGACGCGAGGGGCGCGCTTCCCGCGGCCGCCGCGATCGAGCTGCTTCACAACTTCACCCTGATCCACGACGACATCGAAGACCAGGACCCGGCGCGCCACCACCGGCCGACCGTGTGGAGCGTGTGGGGCGTGCCTCAGGCGATAAACGCGGGCGACGGGATGTTTGCGGTCTCGCGCCTCGCCGTGCAGCGCCTCCGTGGCTTCCCCGCCGAGCGCGTGCTCGAGTTCGCCAGGCTCGTCGACGAGGCGTGCGTCCGCGTCTGCGAGGGCCAATTCCTGGACATCTCCTTCGAGACTCGTACTGACGTGACCACCGAGCGCTACCGCGCGATGGCCGCCAAGAAGACCGGGGCGCTCTTCGCCGCGGCGGCGCAGGGCGCCGCCCTGCTCGCGACCGACGATGCCTCGGTGCGCGAGACGCTCGCCCGCTTCGGCGACGCCTTCGGCCAGGCCTTCCAGGCGCACGACGACGTGCTCGGGATCTGGGCCTCGACGGAGCGCACCGGAAAAGTTGAGATGAACGACCTAACGAAGCGCAAGAAGACGCTCCCGGTCGTGCTCGGCTTCGAGCGGGCCCAGGGCAAGACGCGCGACCGACTGGCCGCTCTTTTTGCCCCGGCGGCGCCGCTTTCGAGCGAGAGCGTCGAGCAGATCCGCGAAATCCTCGACGAGCTCGGAGTCCGCGCACTCATCGATGCGGAGATCGCCGCGCAGCGCGGTCGTGCGCTCCACGCGCTTCGCGGAATAGCGCCAATCGCCGCGGCGCGCGAGCCACTCGATCTACTCGAGCGACTCGTCGCGTCCGCGACCGGCGCTGCGACCGAGCCCGCGGGAGCGAGCGCCTAGCCTCGATCAGCGCTCGCCGTTCGGCAGCTCCTCCACCGCGTTTGGATCCTCGGCCGGAACGAACGTCGGCGTTTTGTCCTTCGGTGGACGTTTTCCCTCCGCGCCCTTCGCGAAGGGCGTGATGCTCACGCGAGCGACGCCGCCGGCGACCACGGTGGTGAGCGCGACCCGCTTGCCGGTGACGCGGGCGTCATCGGGGACGAAGACCTTGTATTTGCCCGGCACCAGGTCGACGAACGCGACGTAGCCGCTCCCATCGGTGAATCGCGATGCGATGACCGCGTCGGTCTCGGGATCGCGCACCTGGACGAGGATCTGGTCGAGCGCTACGCCGGTGTTCGTCGTCACCGTCCCGGCCAGGTGCCCGCGCGTCGGCGCGCTCCACCACGGCATGTCGGGGACCGTCGCCGGATTCGCGAACACGGGCGGGAGCACGGTGTCGTATTCGGATGGCTGGGTCAGCGCGCGGGTGAGCTCCGCCCGGCTCGCATCACCCGAGCGGAAGCCGTACGGCAGCGGTGGATTGCACGAGGAATTCGTGCGGCAATCCGGCGTCCGGTACGAGTAGCCGACCCAGCCGATCCCGCTGTTCCCCGCCGCGCTCGGAGCCAACGCTTTGCGAACTTGGACGACGGATCCGTCGACCGTATTGAGATAGATAGCGGCGCCGATGGTCGTGGAGCGCGCGTACTGATTGTCCTTCGCGAATTCGTTCCAGTCCGTGTACCAGGCTTGCTGGTTGCCGAAGCATCCCGGGCCGGTCGCGGTGCAGTACTCCCGCTTGTAGTTCATGGGGATGTTCGTGTCGAGGATCCCCTCCTGCATCCAGCCTCGCCAGTCCTGCAGCGTCTCGCGGTACGGCCGCGTCTGCGTCCAGTCGCCGCCGTAGCCTTGCGGACCGTCCCCGTAGGTGATCGTGTCCGCGCTGATGCGAAGGTACGGCTTGATCGCGTGCGTCTCGACGTAGACCTTGCGGACAATGTTGGTGATCTGGTCGCGCCGCCACTGCGACCACTGCGGGTCGTTCGGCAGCGGGCGATCGACGCGCCCGGTCGCCGCCTGGAAGCGATCCAGCGCGACCGGGTTGTAGCCCCACGCGTTGTCCGCGGGCCAGGCGGGGAGCGGCAGGTCGGGATATCGCACGCGGTCGAAGTTGAGGCCATCGATTGCGTAGTTACGCGCAACGGAGAGGTACATCTCCGCGATGTAATCGGCCGCGTCGGGGTGGCC
>DATLPP010000210.1:0-10779 GCA_035535615.1 Candidatus Udaeobacter sp. | reverse complement strand
GTCATGGCTTCGCGCGACGGTGCCGGCGATCGAGAGCGAGCTGATCGACGCGGTCCGCTACCTCGACGCGGATCAGCTCGCGTGGCTTCCCGCGCCCGTACGTGAAAGCGTCGACCGCGCGCGTTCGCTGATTGACACGCGCGAGAGCGACGCGGAGCACATCGAGATCTCGCGAGAGGTCCGGCGCATCGCGCAGGCGGGCGGCGCGCAGATGACCGAGCTCATCGTGCGCGCCGCCGCGCTGCGGCACTTTCTTGGCTAAGGCGCGCTGACGTCCACATCGCTCGCCTTCACGAACGCGAGCCGATGGTTGAACTGGATCATGTAGAAGTCAGTCGGCGTCGTGTGCAGGACGTAGCTGTCCAGGTTGTTGAACGTGGTCGCCTCGTAGTAGTCGCCCTTCACCTTCTCGTATGCGACGTACTTCTGCCCTGCCGGGATCGAGTACATCGTCAGCGTGGCGGTCGAGATCGACTCGGGGTACGCGCGACCGTAGACGGGGATCGAAGTCGCGCCGGCCTTCGGCGTGATGAGTGACGCGGTCGTGTGAGCGATCTTCGTCTCGCCGGGGTCGTAGAACCACACGGTTTTGCCGGCGTAGTCGAGCTGGTCCCAATCGCCCTGGCGCTGCACGCGGTAGAAGGTCTGGCCGGTGTCGGCCTTGTCGCCCCAGTCGGCGGCGCAGTCGGTGCCGGTCGTGTGGGTCGAGCTCGCGAGTCCCGCGTCGTTGAAGAGCGGAGCCGCGAGGCTCGGTGACGTGTAGAGGTACACGAAGTTCGCGGGCTGCGCCGCGAGAAGCGCGCCGGAACCTTCGCAATCACGTACCTGGGGCATGTTTGTCGCGAAGTCGGGCGCGATCGTCACGACGTTGCCGCCCGTCGCGGTCGCCGTAATCGGTGCGCCGAGGAGCGCCATGTAGCGCGCCCAGTTCCAGAAGGGGCCCGGATCCCAGTGCATGCCCCGAACGAAGCCGGCTGTTGGGCCGGGAATGTCGTCGTGGCCGATGATGTGCGCGCGGTCGAGCGGGATGCCGTATTCCGCGGCGAGGTGCTTGGTGAGCGCCGCGGAGGCCTGGTACATCGCCTCCGTGTACCAGGTGGTGCCCTGGATCGCGAACCCCTCGTGCTCGTAACCGATCGCGTGCATGTTCACGTTCCAGTTGCCCGCATGCCACGCGACGTTCTTTGTGTCCACCATCTGCGTGATCTGACCATCGGACGATCGCACGACGTAGTGCGCGCTCACGTAGTTCAGCGAGTCCTGGAAGATCTTGATGGTCGTCTGGTAGTCGGTCTCGGCGTCGTGGATGACGACGAATCGGACCGCGAGTCCATCCACCTCGCGGCGAGCGAGGTCGAAGTTCCCATAGTCACCCGGGTCCTTGGAGTTCTGGTGATATGCGGCGGGAATGAATCGGCATTGCACGGTCTTCGGGCAATCGAACCCGGTGTGCTTGCGGTCCAGAAGCGTGAGCGAGCCCGTGGTGCTCGTGTCCGGCGACGTCTTGGTCGCCGCGAGCGCGACGGTCTCGCCGGTGCTCGTCGTGCGAGCCGCGCCCTTCTTGATGACCGCGAAGACGTCGTCAGCGAAGCCGAGGGCGACGCTCGCTTCGTCCGAGCTGCTGTACTTCGCGACAGCGCCGTACCACTTGCCTGGATCCGTCGGCGTCGCGCCGACGGTGTCGCGCGCATACGCAGCGAGCAGCGCCGCTCCCGCGCGGATGTTCTGCGCCGCGCTGGTCTTGATCTCCGAAGGCGAGACGCCGCTCGCGGCGGATGCCGCCGCGATGCCGCGGACCACTGAGCCACCCGAGGGCGTGGCTCCTTTGCCGTCGGCGCCTTTCTCATCCGATGCGGGCGCGCTCGACGCATCGAGCAGCTGCATCGGTCCATATCCGCCCGCCGCGCTGGGCCGCGCGTCGGTTTCCCAACGGCTCACGACGTAGGACACCGCGAGCAGGACGTTCTGGGGCACGCGGAATTCTGTCGCGGCTGATGCGAATGCGGATTGGAGCGACGATGCCGGCGTTGCGGATGCCGGCGAAGCCTGCGCGAGGATGAGGATCGCGGCGACGACATACGCGACTCGTTGTGTCATACCAGTCCTCCTCTACCGAAGCGGGAGGGACAGTAGCGATTTGATCGGAGGCCCGTCACAAGGAAACGGACGGAGGCTGGTTGGAACGCTTGCTGCTCGCACGAGTCAGCGAGCGCGTCTACATGGAGAAGGCGCGCTGGTGATGTTCGAAGTAGTTGGTGGGCTCGAGGTGAGCGCGTTCCCACGCCCGCACGAAGCGTCGCCACGTCTCTTCGCTCGGATCTCGGCTCGTGAACGCCAGCTTCAGCGACAGAGCCATCCGGTGACAGACCGCCAGCGTCCAGAGATTCGCCAGCTCCGCGGCGGGGATCGCGCCGAGCGCGGTCCCCTGTTCGCGCGCCACGTTCACGATCGCGGCGGTCAGGTTGATGACGTCGTCACCGCCCGGATCCGACTTGACTCGAACGATCTCGCGGACAAGAAGATCGACCGGATGCGCCCAGCTCTGCGTCGTCACGGCGTCACCACAAAGCGCGAGCTGTCGCTTCGGCCGAAGACCTCGGGGAAATAGGTCTCCTCGGCGTGCGCGGGCGCGACAAAGAAATCACCGGGCGCCGTCGCGCGCGCGTAGTACACGTATTCGTACACGCCCTTGGACAGCCACGTCGCCGAGAGCACCGCGCGGTCGTCGCGCAGGTCGACCTGGTGCCACGGGTTGTAGTACCAGCGGTACCACGGCGCGAAGTACACGCCGCCACCGAACTGCCTTTGCGCCGCCTGCGCGCGCTCGCTATCGAGCTGCGCCTTGAGCGCGGGATCGACGTTCTTGAGGCGGGCGTCGACCGGCTCGAGCCCGGCGGGCAATGGATCCTCGACGACGACGTAGCCGTGATCGCTCAGCGCCATGACGGTCACTGTGACCCGCACGGTGTCGCCGAGCTTCGCGCTGCTGATCGGCTTGTTCGGCGCATCAAGAAGCGTGTACTGATGCGAGACCGCGAACCCGCGGTTGAGCGCGTCGATCCCCTTCGCCGGCGTCAGATAGCGCAGGTCGAGCGTGTAGTACAGGCGGCCGGGCTTCTGGTAGTCGCGAGTGAACGCGAGGATGCTCGTTTCGCCTGGCTTGAATGCTGAGAGCGGGACGGACTTCGTCGCAGTCGTCGGTGTCGTGTTCGGCTTCACCAGGCCGGCGAGGACGTCCTTCGCGTCGAGTTGCACGTTGTAGCTGTAGTCACCGGCAAGCTCGCCGGTCGAGACAGCGTAGCTGCCGAGCGCGAGCACGCCCATCGCGCGATCGATCGTGCTTTGCCAGCCGTTCGCGCCGCGGCCGATCACGAGCCAGCGCACGGTCTGCGGCACAAGCGCGTGGTCGGGTCGGATGCGCGCGATGGCGAGCGTCGCGAGGGCGGTGGTCGCCGTGCTCGTCAGGAATGACCCGCGCTTGTCCGCGGCGTCCTGCCAGTGGTTGCCGTTCGCGCTTGGGATCGTGGCGCCCGCGAGGTCGTCGAAGAGCGCGCGTATCTGCGGATCGTCGTTGGTCGCGCCGACCTCGCTCAGGGTGAGCAGGAGATACGCGCGTCCCCAGTTCCCGAGCTGCGCGCGCTGCTGCTCGAAGAGCGCGCGTGCCGGCACCGAGGCGGCGTCGCGGCCGCCCGCCGTCGCGAGGGCGTAGAGGAGGAACGCTTTCAGATTGATGTCGGCGGGATGAGCGATGTCGCTGGGACGGTTCAGGTAGGTGAACACATAGCCGGTCGCGCTGCGGACCACGCCGGAGTCAACGGTGAGCCCGTCGCGTTGCGCCTCGCCGAGCGCGATGAGCACCCAGCCGGTCACGTTCGGGTCGGTCTGGCAGTTCGGGTCGTCGCACCAGGCCCAGCCGCCGTCGGGACGCTGCCGGCCGATAAGACCGGCGAGGTCGCTGGCGATGCGGCCGTCGCGATTGTTCGATACCCCGGCGCTCTTCTCGGCACGGCGGACCGCGAGCGTCGCGATGAGCCGGCTCGCCACGTACTCGGCGCCCTCGTATTGCGTCGGCGCGAGCCATTTGAGTTCGTCGGCCATCGAACCGGTGAGAGCGGATTGCACGGACACCGAGAGCGAGCCGTGCTTCGTGTCGGCGAAGTTCGGCAGGTACAACGCCTCGAGTTGGCCGTCCTTGGTCACGATGCCGCCGGTCGCGGTCGTCTCGGGCGTCATGTCGACGAGCACGGGCAGCTCCTGCACGACCGCGTCGGACAGGTCGCCGGGTCCGGTCGCGGTGAAGGTAAGCTTCGCGGTCCCCTCGACTTCGACCTTGGCGGGCCAGCTCACGATCACCGATTCGCTCGGGTGGATCGTGACGCTCTGCGCGAGCGCGCCGGTCACGGTCACCCCTTCGGCCTTGAGCGTCACACTCACGGCCGTGTCGCTCTTCGTCGCATTGCGCACGAGGGTGCGGAGCTCGACCGCGTCGCCGACGCGGAGCGCGCGTGGCAGCGCGGGTCGGAGGAGCAGCGGCTGGGTGGAGAGGAGCTCGTTCGTGCCCTCGCCGACCATGGTGTCGCCGCTGATGGCGCGCGCCTGCATCCGCCACGTCGTGAGGTTGTCGGGCATCTTCACGTCGACGCCGGCGGTGCCGTCGTCCTTCGTGGTGAGCTGCGCGCTCCAGTAGGCGGTGTTGCGGAAGTCCTGCCGCACCTGCTGAATCGCGAGACCGCTGCCGCCCTTGCCCTGCTTCGGCGGCTCGGCGATCACGTCGTTCCATCTGTTCACGGAGACGGCCATCGACGAAGCCGTGGTCACGCCGAGCCCGCGCTCGAACCAGAACGCGCGCAGCCCGTCGGGACCCGTCTCGTCCTGCAGCGAGAGCACGGCGCGGTCGACGACCGCGACCGAGAGCTCCGACCGGACAGGCTTTCCGTTCAGATCGGTGACCTTGATGTCGTAGTGCACGAGGTCGCCCGGTTTGGCCTGATCGCGATCGGGCGTGATCTTCACGTTGAGGACGCGCGTCGCGGTGGAGACCGGGAGCTGGACGTACCCGACCTTATAGCGCGGGATCGGGTCGCCCGATGTCGGCGGCCAGTACATGACCACCGAGACGAAGACATCCGGCACGGACGCGTCGGTGATGGGGATGCGTAGGCGCTCGCTGTTCGTCGCGAGCTTGCGGACCTCGCGCGTCTTGATCTTGCCGCGCTCGACGGTGATGAGGGCCGTTGCGCCGGGGAAGGGCGCGGGAACGAGCACGTCGGCGGTGTCGCCGACCTCGTAGCGCTCCTTATCCGCGACGAGCTTCACGGCGTCGTCGTTCGTGACCTGCCAGCTCGCGCGAGTGGTGCCCCAGACCCACAGGTACGTCCCTGCGCGCGCGGTGCGCCCCTTGGCGTCGGTGACCTCGGCGACGAGCCGGAGCGTCCCGGACTTCGCCGGCCGGTACGTGACCGAGCCCTCGCCCTTCGCGTTTGTCGTCGTCTGCAGCGTCGCGATGAGCGTGTCCCTGGGCTCGCTCTGGTAGAGGCGACCGCCGCCGGGGACCACCTGCTTGGTCGTGATCCACTGCCGGTCGTAGACGCGCACCGTGACCACGCGACCCGGCAGGACCTTTCCGTCGGTGTCGACGGTCACGAGATCGATGCGCGCATTCGCACCTTCGTTCGCCACGAATTGCGCCGGGTGGATGCCGGCATAGAGCGACGCGGGGTGCACGGTGACGGTGGTGCTGCCCGCCACGACCTGGCCGTTCTGATCCTTGACCGACGCGGAGAGCGTGAAGCGCTGCGCGCCTTCGGAGGTAGCGAGCGTCGCCGGGATCCCGAACCGGGCCACGCCATCGTTTCCCGTCGTTGTGCTTCCCTTCGCGCGGAGTGCATCGCGCGCGACGTACGGCTTGCTGTAATCGAAATCGTTGAACGAGTAGAGCTCGTAGCCCTTCGCGCGCATGAAGAAGGGATCCGCGAGAGCCGACCAGTCGACTGACGCGCCGGCGAGTCCGCCGCCGAAGAAGAAGCTCGCGGTCGCGCTGGCGTCGATCGTGTCGCCGTCTGCGTACGCGGTCTTCGATGCTGCGACGCCCACCTCGAACTCCGGATTGCGGAACTCCGCGACGAGGAAGCTGTTGCCGGCGAAACCGAACTTCTGTGTGGCCTGGTCGGTCAAGGTGACGGAGTAACTGCCGGTCGGCGCGTCGCTCGGAAGGACGAAGTTTCCCGCGAACGAACCGAACTCGTTCGGGTTCATGGTCGTTTGGCTCACCTGCTGGCCGCGCGCGTTCGTGATCGTCACGAGAAACGTCGCCGTGGTCGACGGCAGCGAGTACTGCGCATCGTCGTCGGTGCGCACGACACCCTTCCACTGGACGGTCTCGCCGGGCCGGTAGATCGGCCGGTCGGTGTAGAGGTGCCCGACCCAGTTCCGGATGCCGTCACCTGAGAGGCCGAACTGGTACGCGTTCAGTGAAGGCCAGCGCGTGCTGAGCACCGCGCTTCGTCCGCCGCCATCGATCCAGAAGAACGCGGAACGGTCGATGCCGGGGAGGAACGGTGGCGATTTGAACGATGCGAGACCGTTCGCGTCAGTGACGACTTCGCTCGGCGAGTTCGGGCCGGCCTGGCGGACCGTCACGCCGGAGAGCGGCGTGCCGGTGTCGTGGTCGAGCGCCCAGACCAGGACCTCGTCGGCCGAGCTCTTTGTCACGAGCACTGTGTCGACGACCGCGAAGGCGAACTGCGACTTGAATTGCCCGCTCGTGCGGAGGAAGTAGTAGCCCTTCGGGAGCGTGCCGCCGCCCGACAGCGACGTCGAGCCGAGCACGACCTCGTCCTTCGGCCCGCGCACCGTCTCGGTCCAGGTGCGCAGCGCGTTCTGCGACGGGCTCCAGTCCTTCGAGTTGAAGGCGTACTCGTGCATGAGACGCCGGCCCTCGTCCGAAGTGAGCGGCCATAGCGTGAACTCAACCGACGGTAGGTTCGTGGTCTGGTAGTAGAGGATCGGTTCGGCGGACGATGAATAGAGGGCAGCCGCGCTGTAGCCCGGAAGCGCGAGAGACACCGAAGGAGTCACCGGGCCCGTCGTGAAGGAGAAGCGGTATCCGCTCATGACCTGTCCGTAGCGGTCGGTCGCACCGGGGAGCAGATCGACGGTGTAGGTCGTCTCGGGCTTGAGCGCCACACCGACGTTCACGTTCTGCTCGCCCGTGTAGACGCGACCCTCCAAGTCGGCATCCGTGAAGCCCGAGACGCGGATCTTGTTCTCGAGCGTCGCCGGGTCCATCGGCGTCGCGAATTGGATATTCAAGCCGTAGCGTTGCGCGTTCTTGTCGCCGTCCGCCGGGTACGTGGAGGCGACCGACGGGAGGGCGATGGTCGTGAAGCTCGAGGTGCGGACGTTCGCGCTGACCGCGCCGTGCGCTCCTTTGAGGCCCTTGTCGACGGTGACTGTGTAGCGCGTCTTCGTCGCGAGGCGCTCGGTCGGATTGAACGAGAGAAGCGTGTGCGCGTCGTTCCACTTGAGCGCGCCGGGCGCGGCCGTGCCCGTGTCCGCGTTCACGATGCTGAAGCCCGCAGCCGCGGAGGGGTCCATCGCCTGGTTGAACGTGACGTCGACCTGCTGCCACGGGCCGCAGTAGATCCAGTTCGTGTCTGGCTGGATCAGGTCGACCGCGGGCATGATCGTCGTGAAGCTCGAGGTCCAGTCCTGCTGCAGCACGCCGTCCGCGGCGGACGTGAGTCCCTTCGCCACCTTCAGGTGGTACGTCGTCGCCGGTGCGAGATCGGTCGGCAGGAAGCGGTAGATCGAGGTGTTGAGCCACTCGCCCGCGCCGTGGAGCGCGGGCTCGAACATGACGACCGGATCGGTGCGCTGCGCTGACAGCGTCGTGAGCGGCGCGACCGAACGGCTGAACTGCACGAAGATCTGCGCGGCAAGCGGGACCTCGGTGTCGCCGTCGCCGGGGATCACCTGCTGCACCGCGAGCTGACCGGTCACGATGAACTTCTTCGCGATCGCGTTCGGCAGACCCGCGTCGGGGCGCGCCGGCACGTTGACGGTGTAGGTCGATCCGCGCACGAAGCCGGGGAAGTCGGGCTGGAAGAGCGCGGTCCGCGCGCCGAGCCACGCGTACGTGCCTTTCGTCTCCGGGAGGACCTGGAAGAGCGCCTCGGGCGAGCGCTCCTCGGGCGTCTTCGCGAAGGTGACGGTGACCGGGCCGAGGCGCGCGGCGTCGTCGCCCTGCGGCAGGATCGTGAACGCGGGCGGCTCGAGGAGCGACGCGGTCGGCGCGTGGCCGATGGTCTGGACGAGTCCGGCGAGCAGCGCGAGGATCAGCACCGTCGCGGCCGCGGGCCGGAACGTGCGGAGCCACCCCAGGATCGTGGAAGCGTTCATCTCTTCACCTCGAATGCCGACGTGACCGTCGCGATGGAGCCGTCCGCCAGATGCGCGCTTGCTCGGAGCGTGTGCTTGCCCTGCTCGAGTGACCAGATGACCCACGGGTCGGATCCCGGCGCGTCGCCGATGACGATGCCGTCCACGGCGAACGTGACTCGCTCGATGCCCCGTGCCGCCACCGCGCGCAGCACCACCTGCGGCGCGGAAAGCTCAGGTGCGAAATAGATGGTCGTTCCGGCGATCGGTGCGGTGATCCGCAACGCGTCGGGCGACGTGCTCGCTCCATCCGCGCGCAGCGTGAGCCCGGCCGCGCGCGCCCAGTCGCGCGCCTCGATCGGCGGGTCGATCGAGATGCGCCCGTCGGCATCCTTCGAGTAGTAGTGCTCGCGCTCCGTCGGGACGGTCCCGGCCGCGAAGATCTCGCGCGTCGGTGATGCGCAGTCCGCTCCGGGCAGGAGCCCGGTCGGCGCGCACACCGTCGCCTCGACGATTCCGGTCGGTCGAACGAACGGATCCATCGAGCGCGAGAGCGACGCGGCCATCATCGCGTCGCGCCAGATGGGCCCCGCTCCTTCGACGCCGGCAAGGTCGAGCATCGGCGCGCCGTCGGCGTTGCCGACCCAGACGCCGATCGCGATGTTCGGCGTGAAGCCGATGGTCCAGGTGTCGCGGAACGCGGTGCTCGTGCCCGTCTTCACGCCGGCGGGGAAGGGAACTTCGAACGGCGTCACGCCGCCGAATCCGGGGATGCGCGCGTTGGGGTCGCTCAGGATGTCGGTGACGAGGTACGCGTGTTCCGCGCTGAGGACGCGCTTCGGCGCGACGGGGGCGTGCGCGAACAGGACACGCCCCGACGCGTCCCGCACCCGCTCGATCGCGAACGGCTCGGCCAGCATGCCGCCCGCGCCGAATGCCGCGAACGCGTTCGTCAGATCGACGAGGCGCACCTCGCCGCTTCCGAGCGTGAACGAGAGGCCGTAGCTCGCCACGTCGTCGAGCGTCGTGAGCCCGAAGCGGTGCGTGATCTCGAGCATCGCGTCGAGGCCGATCGCGTCGAGGGTGCGAACCGCCGGCACGTTGAGCGACGAGGCGAGCGCCACCCGCAGCGGGACGACGCCGTGGAAGGAGCGGTCGAAGTTGGCGGGGGTGTACGGCCCATCCGCCGTCGCGAACGTCGACGGCACGTCGAGGAGCGGCGTCGCTGGGGTGTAGCCACGCTCGAACGCCGCCGCGTACAGGAAGGGCTTGAGCGCGGAGCCGGGCTGGCGGGGCGTCCGCGCCATGTCGATGTCGCCGCCGTGCGCGGGGTCGCCGTCGGTTGCGCTGCCGACCCACGCGACGATGCGACCGGTCCCCGGCTCGACCGCGACGAGCGCGGCGTCGGTGGCGTTGCGATCGCGCAGCGTCGCGAGACGGAGACGCACGAGGCGCTCCGATTCCGACTGGAGACCGGCGTCGAGCGTCGTCTCGATCACCAGGCCGTCACGGCCGGCGAGGTCGGGCCTCACGCGCGCGAGCTCCGCGCGGGCGAAGGCCACGAACTGGTGAGCGACCGGAGGGAGCGACGCAGGCAGGAT
Source organism: Candidatus Udaeobacter sp. (assembly GCA_035535615.1). GTDB lineage: Bacteria > Chloroflexota > Limnocylindria > P2-11E > P2-11E > 3-1-20CM-2-70-9. Next base: position 799 of record DATLPP010000210.1, on the reverse strand, counting down.
CTCGATGCGCGCCGCCGCGGCCGCATCCGCCTGCGGTCGGGTGATCCAGCCGTCGTCGACCATGCGCCCGAGCACGTAGCTCTGGCGCGCCCGCGCCGCCGCGTCGATCACCGAGTCGTACTCCGACGGACGCTGCGGAAGGCCCGCGAGATACGCGGCGTGCGCGAGGTCGAGGTTCGCCGCGCCGATCCCGAAGTACACGCGCGCCGCGGCCTCGACGCCGTACGCGCCGCGGCCGTAGTACACGTCGTTCAGGTAGAGCTGGAGGATCTCCGCCTTCGAGCGGTTCGCCTCGAGCTGAAGCGCGATGAGGGCCTCGTGCGCCTTGCGTAGGGCGAGCGGCGACGAGTCGTCCGCGAGATAGAGCCGCCGCGCGAGCTGCTGGGTGATCGTCGACGCGCCCGACGGCGCGGAGGAATTTGCGAGCGCGCGGGTGATCGCGATCGGGTCGACGCCGACGTGTTGCAGGAAGCGGCGGTCTTCGGCCGAGATCGTCGCCTGAAGCATCCGCGGCGCGACGCGGTCGATCGTCGTCGGGATGCGCAGTCCCGCGCTCATGTCGCGCTCGAGGACGGCCCCATGCGCGTCGAGGACGACCGTCCCCGGTACGGCGCCTCGCGACTCCGGAGCATCGAGCGGCGCGAAGCGGGCGAACACGGTCAGCGACAGCGACACGAGGGCGACGGCGATGACGACAAGACGTGTGGCGGCGCGCATTGGCGAGAAGCATCTATGACGGGTAGTAATCCGGCGTCTGACGCTGACGCCGCAAGTACTACGGGGTGGCTAGGAGTTCAGG
>DATLPP010000209.1:0-3731 GCA_035535615.1 Candidatus Udaeobacter sp. | reverse complement strand
CGGCAGGACGGCGGCGTCGAGCTCCACATTGCGACGCAGTGGCTGCACGAGGACCTCCGTCAGATCGCGCCGTGCTTGGGATTGCCCGAATCGAAGGTCCACCTCGTGCTCGCCGGCGTGGGCGGCGCGTTCGGCGCGCGCGAGGACGTCACGCTACAGATCCACACATGTCTGCTCGCGCTCGCGACCAAACGCCCGGTCCGTATGACCTATGGACGCGAGGAGTCTTTCTACGGGCACGTTCATCGTCACCCCGCGAAGCTCTGGTACACGCATGGCGCGACCAAGCACGGCGAGCTCGTTTTTGTCCGGGCGACGATCGTCCTCGATGGGGGCGCATACGCGTCGTCCAGCCCCGCTGTCGTCGCGAACGCGGCGTGCTTCGGCGCGGGGCCGTATCGCGTTCCCAACGCGCGCGTCCATGCGGTCGGCGCGTACACGAATAACCCGCCGACCGGTGCGATGCGCGGCTTCGGCGCGGTCCAGTCGTGCTTCGCGTACGAGTCACAGATGGATAAGCTCGCCGCCGCTCTTCACATCGATCCGGTCGCGCTACGCGAGAGAAATGCCCTGCGCAACGGCGATCGCATCATCACGAGTCAGCCGGTGGAGGGGAGCGCGCCCGTCGCCGACGTCATCCGCCGGTGCGCTGACATCGCGATGCCCGACGGCGAGATCCCGACGGATCCGATCGCACTTCCGGGAGGACTCGGCAATCTCACGCACGGCGAAGGCGTGCGCCGCGGGGTCGGCTACGCCGCCGGGATGAAGAACGTCTGCTACTCGCACGGTTTTGACGACTTCTCGACCGCGCGCGTGCGGCTTGCACGCGACGCGGCCGGTCCGATCGCGCACGTGCATACCGCGGCCGCCGAGGTGGGGCAGGGGATCGTGACGGTCTGCGCGCAGATCGCTCGCACCGAGCTCGGGATCGAGCGCGTCGAGGTCGATCGGCCCGACACGACAATCGGCTCGTCCGGATCCTCATCGGCCTCGCGGCAGACATGGATGACCGGCGGCGCGGTCCTCGCGGCGTGCCGCGAGGTGAAGGCCGAGCTCCTCGCGCGGGCGCGCAAAGCGGGCCGCTCGCCCGAGGATCTCGGTGCGCTTCTCGACGAACCGATCGATCGAACGGTCACGCACCGGCACCGCGACACCGAGGCCCGCGATCCCAAGACGCAGAACCAGGGCCACGTCGCGTTCCTGTTCGCGGCGCACCGCGCGGTCGTCGACGTCGACGTCGACACGGGTCTCGTGAAAGTCGTTCAGATCGCGACGGCGCAGGACGTCGGGAAGGCGATCAATCCCGTCGCCGTCGTTGGGCAGATCGAAGGCGGTATCGCGCAGGGTCTCGGTCTCGCGGTGATGGAGGAGGTGATTCTCCGCGACGGCCTCGTACGCAACGCGTCGTTCACCGATTACCTGCTGCCGACAACGCTCGATATGCCGCCCGTCGTGACCGAGCTCATCGAGCACCCGCATCCCGACGCGCCGTACGGCGCCAAAGGTGTTGGCGAGCCGCCGACCATTTCGAGCACGCCCGCGATCGTCGCGGCCATCCGCGCAGCGACCGGCAAGGAGCTCAACCGCGTGCCAGTGCGCCCGGACGACATCGTCTTCGGGTCTCCGTATCGGTCGGGCTGGCGCATCGCACCGGGCGACGATCCGCGCCGCGCGGTGCGTTTGCCATAGAGGCGATGCGCTCCTCGCCGCCCGACGACGCGCGTCGCATCTTCAGCGGGATCGGAGCTACGTACGAAAGGGCGGGCGCCCTTCTGTCGTTCGGCCAGGATTCGCGCTGGCGTGAGCGCCTCGTCGACTCATTGGGCGCCGCGCCGGGCGATGTCGTCCTCGACGTGGCGACGGGAACGGGACTCGTGGCGCGCGCGGTCAGCGAGCGCTACGGATGCGACGTCGTTGGACTCGACCGGAGCGGCGACATGCTTTCAGCGGCGGTCGCGCGCAACGGACACATTCCTCTCGTGCTCGCCCGCGCCGAGTCGCTCCCGTTTCCTGACGACTCCTTCGACCACCTGACGTTCACGTACCTGCTTCGGTACGTTGATGATCCCCCGGCCGTGCTCCGCGAACTTGCGCGAGTCGTCAAGCCGGGCGGACGCATCGTCGCGCTCGACTTTGGAGTGCCGCCGAATCCGATCCTTCGAACGATGTGGCGTGCGTACACGTCGATCGGACTTCCGCTGATCGGCCGGGCGATCTCGCGACAATGGGCCGGCGTCGGCGTATTTCTCGGGGGAAGCATCGAGCGATTCGATCGCGAGCACGGCGCCGACATCGAGCGAGATTGGACCGACGCGGGACTAAGAGAGATCCGTGTCACACGAATGAGTTTTGGAGCTGGAGTCGTCATAAGCGGCGTGAAGGCCGGCGCCACCGAGGGCCCCCGCGCGATGGGGCGCCGGCCCTGGGAACCGGGGCCGGGGGGACCCCGTCGCGAACAGAGGGTTTCGGTGGCGCCGGCCTTCTACGCGCTCGAGGGCGGCGGCTGGCGTGACTACTGGACTCTGCTGCATCCGCCTTACACGCTCTGGCATCTCTCGTACGTCTTGCTCGGCGCGGCATTGGCTCCGATACCCGATCCGAGAATCGTCGCCGGCTCTCTTGTCGCTTTCTTTCTCGCCGTAGGCGTGGCATCCCATTCGTTCGATGAGCTGCAGGGTCGACCGCTCGGGACTCGGATTCCGTCGGCAGTCCTCATCGTCCTTGGCTCGCTTGGACTCTTCGGTGCGATCGCTGTCGGGATCGCTGCGGCGGCGATGCTCGGTCCGTGGTTTCTCGGGCTCGTTGTCGTCGGTGCGGCCCTTGTCATCTCGTATGGGCTCGAAGTTCCGGTCGTGCATTCCGATATCGGGTTCGCGCTCGCGTGGGGCGGATTTCCGGTGATCGCGAGTGCGGCCGCGAACGGAGCGCCGCTGGGGGCAACGATCGCGGCGACGATCGGCGCATCTCTGCTCTCGCTCGCGCAGCGAAGGCTCTCGACACCGGTGCGGCGCGTTCGCAGAAGAGCGGTGGATGTGGTCGGCGAAGTCCGCTACCGCGATGGCACGGCGGAGCGGCTCGATCGACAGGCCCTCATCGCCGCACCGGAGGCGGCCCTCCGGCTCCTCTGGCTCGCGATGTTGGCGCTGTCGATCGGCGCGCTCGTCGCTCGGTGGTCGACCTAGGCGCTAGCCTTTCGCCGCGACCGCATGCTCCGTGTATCCGGCGCGGCCGAAAACGCTGATCGTGTCGCGCATGTCCGTCCAGCTCGCCCAGACCGACCCGTCGGGCGAAATCGCGATGTTCGTGTAGTCGCCGATGAAGCGAGTCTGGTAGTTGCCCGTAACGGGGAAGTTGGTGAACCAACGGGCGTCCGACGCGACGCTCGCCCCGGTGTCGAGGCGTTTCGTGGCGAAGCTCGTCGCGGCGAGATCGTTCGCTGTCGCAAGGGTGTAGCCATACACACAGGTCTGATCGCGCGGTCCGGTTCGCGCGCGATCCACGTACCCCACGCGGACCTTTCCGTCCGGACCGACGGCCGCCCAGGGGAAGATCTGGTCGTACGTGCTGCTCTTCACAAGAGCAGGCGCGGACCACGTAGCGCCGCCGTCGACCGAGCTGGTCACCATGATGTTGGTGCGCGCGGTCCCTCCGGGGGCGAGGTTCTCCGCGTAGACGTAATACATCTGGCCGGGATTCGCGGCCGAGGTCGACATCGCCAGGTTCCCGGC
>DATLPP010000208.1:0-4210 GCA_035535615.1 Candidatus Udaeobacter sp. | reverse complement strand
TTGCGCGTGGGCCACCAGCCGTCGGGGAACTCCATGCGCCACCCACCGGCCGCGCTTTCCACGCGTGCCATGCCCGCCCCCGCGCTGCTCGTCGCGGGGCTTGGCGTGGGACGCGGAGTCGGGATCGGCGGGATCGAGGATCGCGGTTGCTCGAACGGATGCGGCGTCGCATCGGGTGCGCGATCCGTAAGCGACTCGAACGGCTGACCGATCCACCATGTCCCGGACGCGACGCGGGCCCCCAACTCTTTGCCGGTCTTCGCGTCGAGTACGTAGAGCACGAGGTTGACGGTGGGGCTGCGCACGCCCGGCGACGACTCGAAGTTCGCTCCGGCCGGCTGCTTCGCCTCGCCCGCGTACATGAGCAGCCACACCGGCGCGGTCGGGTCGATTCCCGACGCCTCCGGCTCTACGACCGCCCACGTCCCGGTCAGCGTCCCCGAAATATCGGCCCACCGTATGAGCTTGGAGTCCTCGAGGTTCACTTTGATGAGCGCTCCGCTCCGTTGGATCACCTGCTTGGCCTGGTCACGTGTGATCAGGCCGCCGGACGTCGCGGAATCGCGCGTGCACTGGTAGAGACGAAGGCCGTCGTCATAGATCGCCGCGAGATAACCGCCATCGAAGCTGAACGCACCGCTTCTCAGTCCATTTTCCAGGTCGACCGAGGCGCCCATCTTCTGCCCGTCCCATGCGATCACGGCCCAGGCCGCGCCGCTCGAATCCGCGCCGAATAGCGCCTGCGAACCATCGGGTGACCAGAGCGCGAAGCGAGGCGGCAGCGTCGCGCTCGGAAAGATCGATTTTTGCGGCCGGACCAGCGCATTCAAACCGGCGCCGCCCAGGAGCACGTTCGCGCCCCCGGTGGACCACCGCACCCGATCGAATGTGGGCAGCGGGCTCACTCGCCCATCGGCCGTGCCGCCATAGAGCACCTTCCCGTTGCGGCCTACCACGGCGAAACGCGAACCATCGACGCTGAAACTGAACTCCTTCGGTCCAGCCACAGGCGTCAGGTCCGGAACGTGCGCACCGAAACCGGCGTCGCGCCCATCGCGCCAGCCGCGCAGGCCGGACCCGCCCCAATAAATGAGCGTGTCGCCGCTCCAGCCGTATCCCGGCGAGGCGGGCGTGACGCTCGCGAGCTCACGGCCGCTTGTCTCGTCGGCGATGACGATCGTCGCGCCGCGAGCGAATGCGATCCGCGTCCCGCTTGCCGACCATTTCGGATCGCTTCCGTCGCCGATCGTGCGACCTTGCCAGTCCTGAGCGCGCAGCACGACGATTTGAGACCGTCCGTTGATGACCTCGGTGATCGCGAGCTCCCGGCTATCGGCCCTCCACGCGACCGAGCTCGCGCCGCGCGCCGGCAGCGCGACGCGAACGTCGCATCGCGAAGGCAGCTCGTGCGACGGTTCCGGCGTCGCAACGGGCTGCGCGGCGAGCGATCCCGGGTCCTTTTCCTCGGTCGGCGCAATGCTCGGTCGGGCCCCGAGCGCAGCCGCGATCACGACCAGCGCCGCGCTTCCCGCCGCGGCCCACGCGATCCAGTTGCGTCGCGCTCGTCTCGCCCGGATCCAACTCGCTTCGGGCGGCAGTGGCAGCGACTGCAGGTCATCCGCGATCTGCAGCGGCCGGCGATCAGGCATCAGACCGGACCTCGCGCATCCGCGTGAGCGCGTGAGCGATCGTCGCGCCCACCGTGCCGCGACGGACGCCGAAGATCTTCGCGATCTCCTCCTGCCGCAGACCCAGGAAGTAATGCGCCACGACCATCGACCGCTGCCGCGCGGTCAGGAGCTCGAGGAGCGTCCGTGTTTCGATCCGGCTCATCGCTCGCTCGAGTTCGTCCGGGTATTCGGTCCCGAGCACAGCCGGAGGTCGGCGGAGTCGACGCCGAAGGGCTCTCCGGACGGCGACCCGGTAGAGCCAGCCCACGACGTTGGTGTCATCTGTCGGCGGCCGGCGCAGGCCGACCTCGAACGCGTCCTGGACGGCATCGAGCGCGATCTCCGGGTCGAATACCGTGGCCAGAACAGCTCGGTAGACATCGGGGAAGGACCGGCGGTACAGCGCTTCCCATCGCTCGGGATCGAACGAGGCCACACCTCTTAAACGCACGGCGACCCTATGTTGCTTACTAGGGGCATCGATAAGAGCGGCGCACACGCTCACGGTCGGTTAGTTGTGCGGTCGTTGTTGCAAAGAGACGAGTAGCGCGCCTTAAGGCCGCTTTGGCACCGTCTGCGGCACGCTCGGAAGCACGGCGGGATGGCCATCGCGCGCGACCACCTCGAGACCTTCGCCGAACACCGCTCTCACGAGATCCGAGTGGATCACCTCGAGCGGCGTTCCGTCGCGGACGATCCGGCCATCCGCGATCGCCACGATCCGAGACGCGAATGTCGACGCGAGGTTGAGGTCGTGGAGCACGGCGCAGACCGCGAGCTGACGGCGCGCGGCGAGATCGCGAAGCAGCCCGAGCGTCGCGAGCTGGTGTCCGGGATCAAGGTGGACCGTGGGCTCATCCAGCAGCAGCACGTCGGATTCCTGCGCGAGCGCCATCGCGAGGACGGCGCGCTGACGCTCGCCGCCGGAGAGGCGATCGATCCGGCGCGATGCGAGCGGACCGAGCTCGAGCTCGTCGATCGCGCGATCCACCGCCGCAAGATCATTGGCCGACGCGCGGCCGAACGCGCCGAGTCGTGCGGTCCGTCCCAACGTGACGACCTCGCGCACCGTGAACGGAAAGAGCGTGTCGAAGATCTGCGGAACAACGGCGATCCGGCGGGCCAGCGCAGAGCGGGACATCGTTGCGACATCGTGACCGTCGAGCGCGACAGCGCCGGCGGCCGGTCGGAGCAATCCGGCGAGAACGCGCAGCAGCGTCGACTTCCCCGCTCCATTCGGCCCGACGACGGCGACGATCTCGCCCGAGCCGAGTGAGAAGGAGCAGTCGCGCAGGACGACGCGCGGCCCGTACGAGGCGGTGACCGAGGTAGTGGCCAGGGTCGTCATACGACGATCCGCCGCGAGCGCACGAGAAGCGCGAGAAAGAACGGCGCGCCGACGAGTCCGGTGATCGCGCCGACCGGTAGCTCCGCGGGGGCGATGAGCGTTCGCGATCCGAGATCCGCTAGGACGAGCGCCGCAGCGCCGGCGAGAAAGCTCGCAGGTACGAGACGGCGATGCGTCGCGCCGATCACGAAGCGCAACGCGTGCGGGATCACGAGACCCACGAAACCGACGAGCCCGGCGAGCGCGACCGCCGCGCCAGAGAGGAGCGCGGTCGCGCCGAGGACCGCGGTCGTCGTGCGATCGGGATCCACGCCGAGGGTCGCGGCGGTCTCCTCGCCGAACGCGTAGGCGTCGACGCGATGTGCGAGAACGAGCGCGGAGCCAAGTCCGACCGCCACGATGACGGCGGCCACGCCGAGCTCCGGCCAGCTGATGACGGACACACCGCCCTGCAGCCATCCGAGGACCGCCCGCAATTGCAGCGCGAGACGATCGCTCGACACGAGAAGGAACGTGACCACGGCGCCCGCAAACGACGTGAGCACCACGCCGGCGAGCAGGACCGTCAGAACGGTGGTGCCGCCGCCGAGGCGCGCGAGCCGCCAGACGAGCGTGACGGTGACGAGCGCGCCCGCGAACGCGGCGAGCGGCACGAGCGGCGCGGCGAGGCCGAGGACGATCGCGGCCACCGCGGCGAGTGTCGCGCCGGCGGACGTACCGGTGACGAATGGATCGGCGAGCGGATTGCGCAGGAGACCCTGGAGGAGAGCGCCGGCGGTCGCGAGCGATCCTCCAACAAGCGCCGCGCCAAGCACGCGCGGGAGCCGCAGCTCGCGGATGATCGTGCCATTCACGTCGTTCGAGCCGAAGAGCGCCGCGAGCACGTCGCCGGGTCCGATCGCAACGGCACCGACGAGGATCCCCGCGGCCGCGCTCACGATGAGCGCGGCCACGAGGAACGCGAGGATCGAGAGCGTGCGCACTACCGGAAGAGCTCCGGGTGAACGAGCTTCGCGTACGCCTCGGCGGCCTCACCGACGCGCGGGCCCGGGCGGTTGATGAGGTTCGGGTCGATCGTGAAGATGCGGTTGTTCTTGACCGCGGAGATGATCGACCAACCTTGTCGTGCGGCGACGTCGCCGGGCTTTGGCGAGTACGCGTCCGCCGCGAGAACGATGATCTCGGGATCGCT
>DATLPP010000207.1:0-8220 GCA_035535615.1 Candidatus Udaeobacter sp. | reverse complement strand
GGCGAGCCGGGCGAGCTCATCCTCCGCGGGCCGCAGCTCATGGACGGCTACTACAAGCGGCCCGACGAAACCGCGCAGACGCTGCGCAACGGGTGGCTCTACACCGGCGATATCGCGACGGTCGACCCCGACGGCTACGTCTCGATCGTCGATCGTAAGAAGGAGATGATCATCGTCTCCGGCTTCAACGTCTACCCGCGCGAGGTCGAGGAAGCGCTCGCCATGCATCCTGCGGTGATGGACGCGGCCGCCATCGGCGTCCCGCATCCAATCAAGGGCGAGGAGGTCAAGGCGTTCGTCGTCCTGAAGCCGGGAGCGACCGCGACGGCCGATGAGATCCGCGCATTCTGCGAGAAGCACCTCGCGCCGTTCAAGCGCCCGAAGGAGATCGAGTTCCGCGACTCGCTGCCAAAGACGCTCATCGGTAAGACCCTTCGTCGACAGCTGGCGCAGGAGGACCGAGCGAAGCGGAAACTGATGGTCCCGGCGTGAGCCGGGAGGTCGTTAGCGCTTCGCGACGCTCGCGGTGATCACGAAGTAGTCGTTGATGATCCCGTCGAGGGTGTTGTAGACCACGCGCACCATCACGTTCACCGGCTCGATGGCCGCCACCTGCATCTGCGTCAACGAGATGAGCTTTGCGCTCCAGACCGCTGCATAACCGTGGTTGTTCATGGCCATAAGCTCGCAGAGCGGCGCGATGGCAACATCGGCCGCAGAGGTGAGTTATCTCTCCCGCTCCCGTACTCCCCCGCGCGCGTACTCCCCCGCGTGGGTTAGTAGGGTTAGCCCCGATGATCGAGCCGGACGTCGTCATTGTTCCCGCGGGAGACGCATTGCTCGGCGATCCACCGCGGACCGAGCACGTAAATATTTTTGCTATTGCCCGCAGGCCTGTGACGGTCGCTGAGTACGCGATGTTCGTCGCCGAAACGCGACATCCTCCCCAAGGGGGAGGGGCCCCTGATGGGGTAGGGGCCCCAGCGGAGTGGCAACAGAAACAGCACGCGCCTGATCTCGCGGTCGATGGCGTGTCCTGGGCGGACGCGGTCGCGTACTGCCGCTGGCTCACAGTCGGGACCGGCCGCATCTATCGCCTTCCCGACGAGCGCGAGTGGGAGAAGGCCGCGCGCATGCCCGGCACCCTCGAGGATCTCGGAGCGCTGCGTGAGTGGACGAACAGCTGGCAGAACGGCGGTCGCGTTCTCCGGACCGGCGCGGACCCGGCCGCGCGTCTGTTCGCGGGCGAGGACCTCGCGCAGGTCGGATTTCGGATCGTCCGCGGGATGACCGGCCGCTAGGTGGCGCGCGTGACAGGAGTCATCGTCGGAAGCGGCAACGGCGCGTCCGCGCTCGCGGCCGGCGTGCGCGTCCTCGCGCGCGGCGGATCGGCACTCGATGCAGTCGAAGCGTGCGCGAAGATCATCGAGGCCGACACGACCGACACGAGCGTCGGCCGCGGCGGAAAGCCAAATGTGCTCGGCGAGGTCGAACTCGACGCCTCGATCGTCGATGGCACGACGCATCGCACCGGCGCGGTGGCCGCCCTCAAGGGCTACCTCCATCCGATCTCGGTGGCGCGCGCGGTGATGGAGCGCACGCCGCACGTCTTCATCGTCGGCGACGGCGCCGCGCGTTTCGCAAAGGAGATCGGCGCCAAGACGACGCAGAACCTCACGCCGTCGACTCGCAAGCTCTGGGTGGAGCGCCTCCGTTCGGTCGGCGAGACGCCGTCGAGCATCCGGCGCCGCGTGAAGCTCCTCCCGGTCGTGCGTAAGACCGTCCTCGAGGAGCGGGGCACCGTCAACTTCCTCGCGCTGGACCGCCGTGGCGACATCGCGTCGGCGGTGACGACGAGTGGCTGGGCGTACAAGTACCCCGGCCGCGTCGGCGATTCGCCGATCGTCGGCGCAGGCAACTACTGCGACTCGCGGTACGGCGCGGCAGCGTGCACCGGCTACGGCGAGCTCGCCATCCGGAACGTTACGGCGAAAACGGCCGTGGACCGGCTCGCCGCCGGCATACCGCCGGACCTGGTCGCGCGCGCCGCGATCGCCGACGCCAACGCGCTCGAGGACGCGGCCTTCAACATCGTGGTGCTGAGCCCGAAGGGCGTGCACGCCTCTGCGACGAATCGCGAGGGCCGCCGCTACGTCTGGATGACAGCCCGTATGAAGGAGCCAGTGCTGGCGGCGCGAATGCTCGTCAAGCGAACGACTCGGCGCTCACGATCGAGTGGAACGAGCAGCCGCGGGAAGCTGTAAGGAAGACGTGGTCCGATCACGTGCTTTCGCCTTAATCATCGCGCTCGCGATGGTGGGGTGCGGCCTGCTCCCGTCATCGAACGTCGCGCCGACCGAGGCGCCGTGTGGAGCGCCGACCGGGCTCACGATGATTCCCGGATTCGGTCTCGTCGCGAAGGCCGGTCCTCTAGCGATGCGGGACTGGCCCGATGGTCCCGACGCGACGATCCGCAACTGGACGCCGGGCACGCTTGAAAAGGTCCTCCTGATCCAGGTCGAATCAGCGCCGTCCTTCAGCCTTCGCGGAAGTCGCTGCGGCGACGGTCACACACTCCGCTTCTGGTACCGCACGACCGGTCCTGCGCCGGTCGGCTCGAACGCGACCCCGATCCCCGATGCGGTGCTCGCGACGATGGGTGACGACGTCGTGGTGTTCGACGGAGGGACGGCCTCTCCTCCCGACCGGATGACGTTCCTCCCCGGCTACATGCTCTTCACGTCCGAAGGCGATTGGCGGATCGAGGTGCGGTCCGGGGCGAGTCTTCTCGGCTCGGCGATCCTGCGCGTCCAACGAGGCTAGGCACTCGACCTCGCGACCGCGGCGAGGACCGCTTTCGTCTCGGGCCAGTGCGCGATCGCTATCGCTTCGGAGGCTGTGAGCCAGCGGTAGTCGTCGTGCTCCTCGTTCAGCACGGGCTCCCAACCGGGCGGGACCGCCACAGCGAAATTCTCGATCGCAACTTCGTCGACTCCGGCCAGATACTCGCTGCGCATCTCGTCAGGTACCCGGTAGCTCTGCGCGATCCGGACGTCGATGACAACCGCGTCGAGGCCGGTCTCCTCGCGCAGCTCACGCGCCGCGGCCTCCGCGAACGTCTCGCCCTTCTCGACGACGCCGGCGACGACGTGCCAGTAATCGTCGACGGCCCGATGAAGCATCAGGTACTGCTCACCGCGCCGGATGATGACCGAGGTCTCGCGGGCCGTTCTCAGAGCGCCGCCACCGCCGCCTGCAGTTTCGCGGTCGCCTCGCCCGCGGGAGTGCCCGCTGGAAAGAAGATCGGGTCACCGAACACCACCTCGACATCGCCTCGCCATCCGTTCGAGCGGGCGGCCTCCCACTTTCGGTCCATGTGATCGAGCACCGAGACCTTGCCAATCTTCAGCTTCATCGGCACGACCGGCGTCGCGCCCTCGACCGCGATGAGGCCCGTCCCTGACTTGAACGGCTGCATGGGTCCGCCGATGGTCAGCTTGCCCTCGGGATAGATGAGCACCGAGAAGTGACGATCGAGCCGCGCGCCGAGAAGCTCCAGGCTGCGGCGGATCGCGCCTTCGCGCGCGAGAGGGAATGCGTTCGCGAGCACCGACGACGCGAACCCGTTGAGCTTGTTCCCGAAGACGTCGTCGGCGGCCGCGGCGACGGCGAGCTTCCAGCGCCACGCGAGCGGGATGGCCATGAGGATGATCCCGTTGTCCCAGTGGAGGCAGTGGTTCGGCGCGAACATCACCGGGCCGCGCAGGCCGACGAGCTTCTCCTGGCCGGTGACCTTGACCTTGTAGAAGACATGCACCAGCGGGTAGACGAGGGTCTGCTGCAACAGCAGACCGAACGAACGCACGAGCGGACTGAGGGGCCAGCCGTAGATGCCGGTATCTCGTTTGACGTCACGCGCCGCGGCGACCATCTGCTCGAGCTCGGCGACCGTGGCGTTCGGCTCGAGAGCGCCTTCGTCCACATACGCGCCGAGCTCCTCCTCGATCGCCCCGAGTAGATCGACGCGGCCGAGCGAATCGAGACCCAGGTCTGCCGAGAGCGTCGCGCCGGGATGGACCGCGGCCGGCGGCAGATTCGTCACCTGCGTGATGACGCGCTCAACCTCGGTCAGCGTCCGCGTCGCGGCCTGATCGCCGATGATGGCGCGCGCCTGATCGACGCGCCCCATCGTGAGGAGGTGCTCGACCACGAAACGCTTCTTCACCTTCTGTGTTGGTGTGGTGGGGAACTCGTCCTCGGGCCAGATCGTCCAACCACGGATCTGTTGGCTGCCCGACAGCTTGACGTTGGTGTCCCGGACGATCGACGCGACCTGGTCCTTGTCCTTCACGAGGAAGACCGCGTGCACCTGGATGTCCTCCCCGGGGCGTTGCAGCCCGACCACCGTGGCGATCGCGGGGCGCAGCGGAGTGGCGAGTGCTTCGATTCGCGGATCAGCCGCGAGGGCGTTCTCGATGTCCTCTGGGTAGACGTTCGTTCCGTCGGCGAGAACGATCATGTCCTTCTTGCGGCCACGCAGCCAGAGGAAGCCGTCCTTGTCGATCTCGCCGAGATCGCCGGTGTGGTACCAGCCATCGTTATCGAGGACGGCGCGTGTGGCCTCCTCGTTCTCCCAGTAGCCCTTGAACACATTGGGCCCGCGCGCGAGGACTTCGCCGTCCGCACCGATCTTCACCTCGACCCCGGGCAGCGGCGTGCCGACGGAGCCGAGCCGATTCAGATCGACGCGGTTGAAGGTCAGCCCCGGCGAGCACTCGGTCGTCCCGTATCCCTGGATGACGTCGATCCCGAGCTCGCGCCACGACTCGCCGAGAGCGGGATCGAGCGCCGCCCCGCCCGAGATGATGTAGCGGAAGCGGCCGCCGAACTGGCGGTGGACGCTGAAGAAGACCAGCCGGCGCAGCGCCATCGGAAGGTGCCGCGCGACGCGTCGGAGCTTTTCAAAGAGCTCCTTCTTGCCCTGCGCCTCGGCGGTCCGCTCGATCGCGAGCATCAAAGACTTCACGACCGCCGGCGTGATGAGCACCATCGAGACCTTGCGCTCCTTGAAGGTGCGTCTGACCACGGCGGGCTGGCGGCTCGTCGGATAGATGACGGACGCACCGGCGAGCAGCACGGTGAAGAAGCCACCGAGCTGCTCGAACATGTGCGAGAGCGGGAGGAACGACAGCAGGCGCTGCTTCGGGCCGATCGGGAAGATCTGCGACGCGGCGATCGCGTTCGAGAGGATGTTGCGATGGCTGAGCATCGCGCCCTTGGGATCGCCGGTCGTTCCTGACGTGAACACGACCTCGGCGAGGTCGTCGCCGGTGAGCGCGGCTTTTTCGAGCGGGGCGCACTGGCGCGCGAGATCGGGCAGGACCTCCATTTGATAGAGCGGCAGGCCGAGGGTCTTCGCGCGCGCGAGCGTCTGTGACGAGACGATGGCGCCGCTGGCGCGCGTGCGTTCCGCGATCTTCTGCGCGAACTCGGCCGCGTAGTTCGCTTCGAGGGGCACCAGGATCGCCCCGAGTCGAAGCGCGGCGAGGAAGGCGATGCCGTACTCCGGACGATTCACGCCCCAGATGAGGACGCGGTCGCCCTGATTGAGCCCGCTCTCCTTCAGATAACGCGCAACGCGCGGCACGACCTCATTCAGATCGCGGTACGTCCACTCGCGCGTCCGGAACCCGGGCCGGATCGTCAGCGCGTCCTTGGTGCCGAACCTCCGAGCCGACTCCTCAAGAATGTCGTTGAGTGTCTCCACCCTTCCCCCCTAGCGCGCGAGAGCGCGAAGCGCCTCCCGGGCACCCTCCCGGTACGGTGCGTAGTGCGAGAACAGGATGGTCTCCACGTCAAGTTCCGCCAGTCGGCCGATCGATTTGCGGGCCAGCGCCATGTCGTCCGTGAAGAACGCGTTCGGGAGCGTGACCTTCCCCTTCACGCGCTGCAGGAGGTCGCCGACGATGACGAAGCGATCGCGGGGCGAGTAGAGGCAGACGCTCCCGGGGGTGTGACCTGGCGTGTGGAGCACGCGAAGCCCGCCCAGGACGGGGAGCTCCTCGCCTTCCTCGATCGGCTGCGCGTGCGACGGCGCGCGCGTCAGGAGCGCGACGATCGGTCCTGGTGAGAAGTTCGCGATCACTTCGCGGAACCGGATGCGCAGCCGCTCGGCGTCGGCCGGATGAAGCAGGACCTGGGCGCCAGACAAAGCGCCGATCTCGTGGACGCCGCCGATGTGATCGGGATGGCCGTGCGTGCAGACGATGCGCGTGATGTGCTCCATTGAGCGCCCGATGCGCGCGAGGTACGGCCGCAGGAGCCGCGCCGAGCCGGCGTGCCCTGCGTCGACGAGCGTGATCTCGTCGCCGTCCACGAGCAGATACGCCTGCGCGCCAATGAGCCGAACGACATGCACGTTTGGTAGGACTTCCATCACGCTTGATGCTAGGTGTCGGTGACGTGAAATACGTGTCCTAGCCGACGAAGGTCCGCCAGAGCAGGTTCGCGGCGCTCGCGACGAGGAGAACGACGATCACCTGCCGAAAGCGGACCTGATCGAGATGGCCGCGGATCGCGATGCCGGCCATAAGCGCGACGAGCATCGGGATACACGCGACCACGCCGAGCGTCACGAGATCGGGTGTGAACAGGCCGAGGGCCGCGTAGGAAACGAGCTGCACCGCGGACGAGAGCTGGAAGACCGCCGCAAGTGTGATCACGTACTCGCGTGGCGGGAGCTTCATCGCATGAAAGAACGAGCCGATCACCGGGCTCGAGATCGAGGTCGTTCCCTGCATCACGCCGCCGACGAATCCCACGACGGGCGTGAGGATCCGCGCGCGACGCGCCCCTGGCTCGCCGACGATGCGATCACCTCGCGCGAGGAACAGCACGACCATCGCCGTGATCAGGATCGCGAACGTCTTTTGGTCCAGCTGGGCGAGGAGCAGCGCGCCGAGGACCGTGCCGGCCGCGTTCGCGACGATGAGCGGCACGAGCGTTCGGAGGTAGCCGAGCACGCGCCACGACTGCAGCACGAGCAGGGTGTTCGCGACGAAGATCGGGATCGTGATGATGACGACGGCCTGCTTCGGCCCGAACACCGACGCGAGGATCGGCGTGGCAATGAGAGGAAGTCCCATCGCGGTCGCGCCCTTGGCGAGGCCGGCGACGCTGAGGCCGACGACGAGGGTTAGGAGCTGGAGCGCGCCCAATCCGGCTCGGCGATGAGCGATGACCAGTCGACGGAATGGAGCCGGTCGCTCTCGATGTAGCGACGTCCCGTTTTCGCGAGCGGACGCCCCTCGACCCGGACGATGTCGGCGGTGTGGTCAAATCCCGCGCCGTGGACGAGCGCCGAGCCGACGCCGTAGACGTCCACCGGCACCCCGAGCTCCTCGAACCGGCGGATCTTCTCGGCATCGAACCCGCCTGACGCGACGATCCGAACGTGCTTGTAGCCGCTCTGGTCGAGCGCCTCGCGAAGGAGCTCGATGAGACGCGGCGTGACCCCGCGAAGGTCGCCGTTCGCGACGCCGTCCTTCTCTTCGAGCTCGCGCAGGATCGCCCGATCGACGAGCGACTCGCTCGTGTCGACGCGAACGCCCCAGAGGCGAGTGCCCAGCGCGTGCGCGACGCCAAGCGACGTGTTCACGACGTCGTTATTGAAGTCGACGAGGCTCGTGACGTTCACGTGTCCTTCCGCTGTTCCTTTCGCGGTGAGGTGGCCGATCGCGTCGGGCGCGCGGTTGATGTACTCGTCGAACTTCAGCGTCGCGACGGTCGTGTCGCCCCCGTACGCGGCGATGAGCGCGTGCGGGACCGTCCCGAGACCCGTCGAGCCCCACCATTCGCCCTGCTCGTCGGTCGATACGGCGCTCGCCCCTCCGACATACGCCGCGTAGCCCGAGCCGGCCTGCGCCTCATGCCCCTGGTGGCGCGCGCCGAACATGATCACGGGCTTGCCCCGCGCGGCCGCCACGACGTCGCGCGTGTTCGTCGCGACGCGCGTTCCCTCGGACAGAGCGCCGAGATAGAGCGTCTCGAGGTGCGCGAACTCCGCGTAGTCCCCTTCGATGTGCATCACCGGCTCGTGCGGCTTGGCGACCTCGCCGTCGTACAGCGACGACACCCCGAGCTCCGCCCACGCCGGCTCCCACATCGCGGCGAGCTCCCGCGAGATCTCGAAGACCTCACGCGCCACCGGTTCGTACGCGG
>DATLPP010000206.1:0-20004 GCA_035535615.1 Candidatus Udaeobacter sp. | reverse complement strand
ACACGATCGGATGGGATCCGGTCACGCGTCGACTGTTCGTCTTCCAGCCCAAGAGCTGTGGTGTGGGGATCTACGAGGACTCCGACTAGGGGGACCCTCGTCGATTCGGCGAGCTCTAGCCCGCCGCGTTGAGTGCCTGTGTGAGCTCCCCGGGCTCTGAATACTCGCGATCCGGAATCTTCTTCAACGAGTCGAGCACGATCCGATCGATGCTCGCCTCGCGCGCGGCCGCCAAGATCTCCGTCTTTGCGATGGGGTAGTCGAGGCCGTTGACGAACTGACTCGCGATCTTGCTCTCTTGCATTTCTTGCATGCGAGTCCTTAGAGCGAGTGCCATGCCAGGGCCCGCTCGCGCCGGTCGGCCGACCGAGGGCCTCCAGGGGCAGGGGCCCCTGAGCGCGTAGCGACCGATGGGGAGCCGGCCGAGGCGCCCGAGGCCGGGGGGACCCCGTCGCGAACAGAGGGTTTCGGTCGGCCGACCGGCTGGACGGGAACGCCGCCTATCCTGCCCGCATGAAGACGACGGACCGGCTGGGCGAAATGCGCGCGAAAGCTTCTCTTGGGGGAGGAGAGCAGCGGATCGCCCAACAACACGCCAAAGGGAAGCTCACCGCTCGTGAGCGCATCGATCTTGTTCTCGATGAAGGCTCATTTACTGAGCTGGACGCATTCGTGCTCGCGCGTCCAACCGAGCTCATTCCGGACGACGAGCGCGTGATGGGCGACGGCGTCGTGACGGGCTTCGGCCGGATCGACGGGCGCGCCGTGTACATGTTCTCGCAGGACTTCACGGTCTTCGGTGGCTCGCTTGCCGAGGCCCATGCCCAAAAGATCTGCAAGGTGATGGACCTCGCCGTGAAGACGGGCGCCCCGATCATCGGGCTCAACGATTCGGGCGGCGCGCGTATCCAGGAGGGCGTTGTCTCCCTCGGCGGCTACGCCGACATCTTCCTCCGGAACGTCCTCTCATCGGGGGTCGTCCCGCAGATCTCCGCGATCATGGGTCCCTGCGCGGGCGGCGCCGTGTACTCGCCCGCGATCACGGACTTCGTCGTGATGGTCCGCGATACGAGCTACATGTTCGTGACCGGTCCGAACGTGGTGAAGACGGTCACGCATGAGGACGTGACGTTCGACGAGCTCGGCGGCGCGGACGTGCACGCGCACCGCTCCGGTGTCGCGCACTTCGAGGCCGATGACGAGGTGAGCTGCGCGGCCCTGCTGCGCCGGCTCGTCAGCTTCCTGCCGGCGAACAACCTCGACCCCGCGCCGATCGTCAAGACCGACGATCCGCCGGATCGTGAGGATCCAGCGCTCGACGACATCGTTCCCGATGCGTCGAACAAGCCTTACGACATGAAGGACGTCATCCGCCGGGTGGTCGACGACGAGGACGTGCTGGAGGTCCATGAGGGTTGGGCCCAGAACATCATCTGCGCGTTCGCGCGTCTCGACGGCCGATCCGTCGGCGTCGTCGCGCAGCAGCCGATGATCCTCGCGGGCGTCCTCGACATCGACGCGTCGGTGAAGGCCGCGCGCTTTGTTCGCTTTTGCGACGCCTTCAACATCCCGCTCATTACGTTCGTCGACGTGCCCGGCTTTCTGCCTGGAACGGCCCAGGAGCACGCCGGCATCATCCGCAACGGCGCGAAGCTGCTCTACGCCTACGCGGAAGCGACGGTGCCGAAGCTGACCGTGATCACGCGGAAGGCATATGGCGGCGCCTACGACGTGATGTCGAGCAAGCACCTCCGCGGCGACTACAACGTCGCCTGGCCGAGCGCCGAGATCGCGGTCATGGGCCCGGAAGGTGCCGTGAACGTGATCTATCGGGAGGAGATCGCAAAAGCGAAGGACCCTGACGAGCGGCGCACGCAGCTCGTCGCAGAGTACGTGGCGCGGTTCGCGAACCCCTACGTCGCCGCGGCCCGGGGTTACCTCGACGACGTGATCGAGCCGCGGGAGACGCGGCGGCGCCTCGTCGCGGCGCTACGCTCTCTGGCAAGCAAGCGGGAGACGAACCCGCGTCGCAAACACGGCAACATTCCGCTGTAAGAGGGGGGACCGGCGCTCACCTCCGTTCTCGTCGCCAATCGTGGCGAGATCGCGCTCCGCATCATCCGTGCGTGCCACGACCTCGGCATTCGCGCGACCGCGATCTACAGCGATGTCGACCGTGACGCGCTGCACGTGCGCGCCGCCGATGCGGCGTATCCGATCGGCGCCGCGGCGCCCCGCGAGAGCTACCTCAACGCAGCGAAGATCATCGAGGTCGCGAAGCGCTCGGGATGCGATGCGATCCATCCGGGCTATGGCTTCCTCTCCGAGAACGCGGACTTTGCGCAAGCCGTCGCCGACGCGGGCCTCGTCTTCGTCGGTCCGCCCGCGAAGGTGCAGCGCCTCCTGGGTGAGAAGACCGCGGCACGCCGCCTCGCGCGTGCAGTCGACGTACCTGTTGCCGAGGGCACGGAGCCCCTGCGCGATGCCGCCGCGGCGCGTGCGGCCGCGAACAAGATCGGCTATCCGGTCCTACTCAAGCCGGCCGGAGGTGGCGGCGGCAAGGGGATGCGCGTCGTCGGCCGCGACGAGGACTTCGACGCGGCTTGGCGTGGCGCGACGGGCGAGGCGACCGCCGCTTTCGGAGCGCCCGCTCTCTACCTGGAGCGGCAGATCAGGAACGCGCGCCACATCGAGATGCAGATCCTCGCCGACGGTTATGGAAGGGTCGTCTGGCTGGGCGAGCGCGACTGCTCGATCCAACGGCGCCATCAGAAGCTGATCGAGGAATCCCCCGGCCCGGGCGTCACTGAAGGTCTGCGCGCCAAGCTCGGTGCGGCCGCCGTGCGCATCGCCGAACGCGCGGGGTACGTGAACGCCGGCACGGTCGAGTTCCTTGTCGACCCGAGCGGGGAGTTCAACTTCCTCGAGGTGAACACGCGTCTGCAGGTCGAGCACCCCGTCACCGAGATGGTCACCGGCTTAGACCTCGTCGCGTTGCAGCTCCGGATCGCTGGGGGTGAGCCGCTCCGGCTCACGCAGGACGAGATCACCAGGCGCGGCGCGGCGATCGAGTGCCGTATCACGGCCGAAGATCCATTCGCGGGATTCGTGCCCGCGAGCGGACGCGTCGCTCTCGTCCGCGAGCCGGCCGGTCCCGGGATCCGTGTGGATTCGGCGCTCTTCTCCGGGATGACGGTGCCGAGCGAATACGACTCGTTGCTGGCGAAGGTGATCGCGCACGGGAGCGATCGCGAGGAGGCGATGGCCCGGATGCGCCGAGCGCTCGAGGAGATGCTCGTGGCCGGCATTCCGACGTCGTTGCCGTTCCATCGTGCTGCGCTCTACGAGCAAGATTTCATCGCGGGCCGCTATGACACGGGCTTCGTCGCACGATGGGACCCGAAGAAGGCGCCGGAGCTCACCGAGGGCGCGATCGCCGCCGGTGCGCTCGCCGCGGTCCTCGCGATGCGCTCACATGGCGAACGCCGCGCGGCATCGCCGGTCGCCGATCCGGCATGGGCTCGAGCAGGCCGCGAGGATGCGCTCCGCTGATGCGATACGAAGTGACGCTCGAGGACCGTCGCCTGCGTGTCGATCTCGGTCAGGACGGCCGTTTCACCGTCGATGACCGCGTTGTCGCGGCCGATGTCCGTGAAACGGTACGCGGACGTCAGTGGTCCGTCACGCTCGACGGCGAGAGTCACGAGATCACCGTCGTGACGCACGACCCGCTCCACTTAGACCTCGATGGCCACGATCTCCGCGCGACGGTCATCGACGAGCGCGCCCTGCTCGCGAGCCGCGGAGTCGTGGGAATTCGGACGGGGCGCGTGGAGCTGCGCGCGCCGATGCCGGGTCTCCTCAAAGCCGTGCACGTCAAAGAGGGCGACCGCGTCGACGCGGACGCTCCGCTCGCGACGCTAGAAGCGATGAAGATGGAGAACGAGCTGCTAGCCCCATCCGCGGGGCGCATCACGAAGGTGCGCGCGACCGCAGGCACGAAAGTAGAGGCCGGCGCGGTTCTCATCGTTATCGCGAGTGACTAGCCGGCAAGCAGACGACGAATGCGTCCGAGCGGATGATCGCCGACGTTTCCGATCTCGATAAGTCGCTCTCCGTGACGCCCGAGGGAGAAAGCGGGCAGCCGGGATCCAAGTTCTGGGGCGATCAGGCGCCGCTCTGGAACAGTGGCGATTACAAACCGATGGGTTTCTCGAAGGATCGGATCGGTTGCATCGAGGGAATGCTCGTCTTCAGGCCGCGCGCGGTGTAGTACTCGCGTAGTCCCATCAGGTGGTTCACGGCGTCGGCCTCGACCTCGACTATCGCCATCCGGTGGGCATGCCGCGCCTGTTCCAGATCGCGAACGTCGGCCTCGTCGTCCTGGCCGCCGCATGCGTTCCCGCCGCTGCCAGTATCGCGACCGCACCGGCGCGCCTCGAAACGGCGAACGGGCTCGTTCTTCGCCTCGACGACGTGAAGAGCGGCGCGACGGTGACGGTCGATACGGCGCTCACCGCCGCCGACACGGCGGAGCTGCTCGCCATTCCCGACATTACGACGGACGTGCTCGCGCGCAACGGATTTGCGAATGCATACGTGCGCGCGTTCGCTTGGAAAGATCCGTCCCTCGCGGTCACGAGGGTACTCGCGAGCACCACCTATCTCTTCGCGGATGCGGCCGGCGCGCATCGAACGCTGTCGCTCTTCACCGACGCAGCCGACGCCGCGGGCGCCGGTCCGATGGCGCTCGGCACGGCGATCGGCGACGAGTCAGCCGCTTTTCAGGTCGACAGTGACCTGACAGATTCGTTCGGAGCATCGATCTCGCAGACGACGACCGGAGTTGTCTTCCGGCATGCGAACGCGCTGAGCCTGGTTTCCTACCGGGTGGCGTCGGCTGACGACGACCCGAGGTACGTGATCTCCCTCGCCCGGACGCAGCTCGCGCTCCAGAAAGCCGTCGCGCCGGCCGGCGTGGGCATTTCCGCGCCGGTGTTGCCGGCGGGAGTCCTGCCGTTCGGCACCGTGCACACTCTCGCGACCGGCCTCGTACTCACCGTGGCGGACGTGCCGGCCGGCATGCGCGTGCGGAACGCGGCGCCGATGAGCGTGGAGGATTTCACGTCCGGCGATGCGGCCATGGCCGCCATGTTCGTGGAGCACGGTTTCCTTTCGGCCTACGGACGCGTCTTTACCCGCAATAGCCAGTTCGGCAAGGACGCACGCATGATCAGGAGCGGCACCGCCCTCCTTGCGGACGGCGCGGGCGCGCACAAAGCGTTCCAAGATTTCGACCGCCTCGCGACCGCGGTCGGTGCGCACAGCTTGGGCACGGTTGGCGCCGGCGATGAGTCTGTTGCCCTGCGTCTCGATAACTATGCCGTGGACGCGTCGTACGTCGAGGTCATCTTTCGGCACCGGAACGCGCTGAGCGTCATCGAGATCGAGTTTCCGGTGAGGATGATCAGCCGCTCTCTCAGCCTCGATCTCGCAAACAGGCAGGTCACGCACCAGCTCGCCGACATCGGGATGCTGAAGCCCTTCCGCTAGGCACGCGCTCGCGCGCAAAACCGCGCCGTACCATCCGAGCGTGCCGAAGAAGAGCCGCGACCGCGCCGAATGGGAGCGAACCAAGTACGCGGAAGCGACCAAGCGTGTCCCCGAGCGCGCTAAATTCGAGACCACCTACGGTGCGCCGTTGCCGCCGATCTTCGATCCGGTTGCCGCCGATCCGGGACTTCCAGGCGAGCCCCCGTACACGCGCGGCGTCCAACCCACGATGTATCGGGGGCGGCTCTGGACGATGCGCCAATACGCGGGGTTCGGCACGGCCGAGGAATCCAACGCGCGATACCGCTACCTGCTCGAGCATGGCCAGACGGGCCTCTCTGTGGCCTTCGACCTGCCGACTCAGATGGGCTATGACGCCGACGATCCCCGCGTGGCCGGCGAGGTCGGGAAGGTAGGCGTCTCGATCAGCTCGCTCGACGATTTCGCGCGCCTCTTCGAAGGAATTCCGATGGGCGAGGTGACGACGTCGATGACGATCAACGCGACGGCGGCGATCCTCCTCGCGATGTATGTCGCGATCGCGAAGCGCCAGGGGGTCGCGGCCGACCGCGTCGCCGGCACGACGCAGAACGACATCTTGAAGGAGTACATCGCGCGCGGGACGTACATCTTTCCTCCGCGCCCGTCGATGCGCCTGGCGACGGATCTCATCGCCTATTGCTCCGAGCTACATCCTCGGTGGAACGCGATTTCGATCAGCGGCTATCACATCCGCGAGGCCGGCGCCGACGCGGTGCAGGAGCTGGCGTTCACGTTCGCGGATGCGATCGCATACGTGGACGCCGCGGTCGAGCGTGGTCTCGACATCGACCGGTTCGCCCCACAGCTTTCGTTTTTCTTCGCCGCGCACTCGACGCTTCTCGAGGAGGTCGCCAAGTTTCGCGCCGCGCGGCGCGTGTGGGCCTCCGTCATGCGCGACCGCTACGGCGCGAAGGCGCCGGCGTCGCTCGCGCTCCGCTTCCACACGCAGACCATGGGCTCGACCCTCACGGCACAGCAGCCGCAGAACAACATCGTTCGCACGGCGATCGAAGCGCTTGCCGCGGTGCTCGGGGGTACGCAGTCGCTTCACACGAACGCATACGACGAGGCGCTCGGCCTTCCCACCGAAGAGTCCGTGCGCATCGCGCTGCGGACACAGCAGATCATCGCTGAAGAATCGGGCGTCGCTGAGACGATCGACCCGCTGGGCGGCGCGCACGCCATCGAAGCGCTCACGAGCGATATCGAGCGCCGGACGCTCGCCGAGATCAAGAAGATCGACGCCCTGGGCGGCGCGCTCGCGGGCATCGAGCAGGGATACCAGCAGGGCGCCATCGAAGACTCCGCCTACAAGCAGCAGCGCGCGATCGAGAGCAAGGAGAAGGTCATCGTCGGCGTGAACGCGTACCGCGCCGAGGGCGACCAGCCCGAGGTGCCGATCACGCGGGTCGATCAGGCCGTCCTCGAGAGGCAGCGCTCGCGTCTCGCGGAGCTGCGGACGCGGCGGAACGCCTTGAGCGCGAAGAAAGCCCGCGCAGATCTCATCACGGCGGCGCGAGGTACCGCCAACCTCGTGCCGCTCATCGTCGCGGCGGTGGAGGCCGACGTGACGCTCGGAGAGATCTGCGCCGACCTGCGCGAGGTATTCGGCACGTACGTTCCGCCGCGTCTGTGAGGCTCGGCCCGCTGCATCACGTCGCGATCGCGGTCCCACGCCTCGAGGACGCGCTCCCGTTCTACCGCGACACGCTCGGACTTCAGGCCGAGCCGATCCGCGACCTGCCCGACCAGCGCGTGCGCATGGTGTTCCTCGGCGACGCGAAGGGACGGATCGAGCTGATCCAGCCGACCGACGGCGAGTCGGGCGTCGCGAAGTTCGTTGCCGAGCATCCCAAACCGACGCTCCATCACGTCTGCTACGTGGTCGACGATCTCGCGGGAACGCTCGAGAAGCTGGCCCGCGACGGGGTCGAGCTCGTCGACCGTGCGCCGCGGCGAGGTGCCGAGGGGATGGTCGCGTTCATCCACCCGCGTGCGTCCGGCGGGGTGCTCATCGAGCTCATCGACCGCGCGAGCCTTCGCGATTCCATACCATGACCAAGGTGCAAAGACGCGCGCGAATCGCTCTCACGATCGGCAAACCGACCTCAGCCCGCGCGCTGGCGTCCCGTGCGAATTACGTCGCGGCGCTTGAACGTGCACGGGCCGAGGTGATCGTGGTGGAACCCGGCCAAGCCATTCCGGCCGACATCGAGGGTCTGTGCCTGGCCGGCGGGCCGGATATTTCACCTGCGCGGTACGGTGAATCCGATCCGACGCACCTGGCGAAAGAGCCGGATCTCGAGCGGGACGATCTTGAGTTCGCAGCGATCGACGCCGCCCTCCGTAGGGACATCCCGGTGCTGGGCATCTGCCGCGGGTTCCAGCTCATCAACGTCGCTCTCGGCGGTCGGCTCGTTCTGAACGTCGATCATCACGAGCCCGAGGATCTCGACTCCGTCCGGCTTCACCGCGACGTCTCCATCGACGCGAATTCCAAGCTCGCCGCGGCCTCCGGCGGCGCCCGGCTGGACGTCAACTCACGACACCATCAGGCGGTGACGTCGAAGGAGCTTTCTCCGTCCCTTCGCGCGACGGCCTCGGTCGGCGACCTCATAGAAGCGTTCGAGTCCGACGAACATCGCTGGGTGGTGGGCGTGCAGTGGCATCCCGAGCGGATCGGGAAAGACCAGGGGATGTCTCCCGAGGTGGAGGGCGTGTTCGACGCCTTCGTCCAGGAGGCGGCGCGCACCACGACGGCGGCACGATGACGGTCTCGACCGGGACCGAGGCCCGAGGGGTAGGGGCCCCTGTCGGGGTAGGGGTCCCCGTCGAGCAGACGCGCGTCGCGCTCGGGCGGCCGCTTCGCGTCGCGCTCGTCCATGGCCGCGAGGAGGCGTCGCGCCTCGCGGTCGTTCATCTCGCGGTCGCGTCAGGCGCGGAGATCGTCGCGCGCGTTCGGGCGACCGATCCGCGATCGTTCGTCGAGGCCGCGCAGGCCCTCCGCGATGCGAAGCCCGACGTCGTCGTCATCCACGGTGGAGCGAAGGACGAGCGGGCGCTCGCCGAGCTTCTCGAGGCGCTACGTCTCGGCTGCGGTGCGCAGCGGCCGATGCCGCGCATTTTTGGCCTGGTCGACACAGGCGTCGCTCACGCCCTGCAAATGCGGGCCAGCCCGTTCGAGTTCGAGCGGTTCGCGGCGCCGTCGGAAGTGGTGGAGAGCCTCCGCGGTCTACGCCGCGCCGGTGACGGAGACGTCGTGCTGCGTGACGCCCTCATCGAGGACGGCGCACGGAGTCTCGCCACGACGAACGCGACCAAGGCCCTTGCCGTCGACGTGACGGAGCGGTCAACGTCGCTCGTTCTCGCCCACCCGGACGGTCGGATCGAAGCCGCACATCTCGTCCCTCTCGGACTTGGTATGGGCGCCGATCACGTCGTCGCTCGCGCCAGCCTCGACAACGTGCGCCGCTGGCTGCCCTGGCCGATCGATGCCCCAGCGCTGCTCGAGCGCGTCTTCAACCGGGCGCGCCGGCCGGATGTTCCTGCGACGACCGAGGCCGCGGTCCTCCTCGAGATGGCCCTCGCCCGCGAAGCGATCGCACACGCCCTCCGCAACGCGGCCGAGGCCGGCTTCGACGTCGTCGCGATGCGTTCTGCGCCCTCCATCCTGATCACCGGCCGCGTCGCATCCTTCCCCAAGGCTGGGCAGAGCCTTCTTGTTCTGGTCGACGGTCTCGAGCCGATCGCCGTTTCGACCGTCTTCCGCGAGCCCGACGAGGGGCGCGCCGAGCGCATCGGCATGGTGGTCTCGGTGGCGCCGCGTGGCTCCGCGAAGATTCGCATCGTCCGGGCGTCTGGCCGGAGCGTTGCGCGAGTGGTGCCCGGATCTTTTGGCTTCGCAGCGACGGGCGCCGATGTCGAGGTCGCGGTGAACGGCAAGGGCGTCCGCGGTCACGGACGGTCGGGCACTCTCGGCGTGCTCATCGATGCGCGCGGGCGACCGCTCGTGCTTCCCGAGCGCGATGCCGAGCGCATCCCGGCGGTCACACGTTGGCACGCGGCGCTGCATGCGATCGCCGAAGACGGGACCTCGACATGACGTGGCGGCGCGAGCGCTGGAGCGCCGATCACCCGCTCCCCATCGGCGTGACCAAACGCGCGCAGGTCGGCGAGCTCGTGCGCGCGGGCGACATCATCGCCTCGGGCGCGACCCTCGCGGGCGCGCTACGCGTGCCCGGTGCACGACGTCTTGGCCTTTCACCTTCGGACTTCGAACGCGAGCTGCGCGTGCGCGTTGGCAGCGACGTGGTCACCAAAGCGGTGCTCGCGCGCGTGGGCCGCCGTTTCGCGCGGAGCATCACGGCGCCGATCGACGGACGGCTGCTGCACGTCACGGTCGATGGCGATCTGTATATCGCGCCGATCGTCGATCGCTGGACTGTGCGCTCGACCCTCGACGGAGTCGTCGCGCGCTCGGATGACGCGGTCGTCGAGATCGAAGGCGAGGCGTGGTGCCTTCACGCCGCCGCCGCGTTTGGGCCGGACGCGATCGGTGAATTGACGCTCGGCGTCGATGGACCGAACGCGGATCTCGCCCCGTCGCGTATCGACGTGCGCCTGAGCGGACGGATCATCGTCGGCGGTGCGCGTGTCTCCGCCGAGGTCATCACGCGGGCGCACGCGTGCGGCGTCGCCGGGCTCGTTGCGGGTGGGGTCCCGCCGGCTGGTCTTCGTGTGGTCTATGGCGACACGGTGACCGCGTCCGGCGCGCCGAGCCGCGGCGACCGGCCGACCGTCCTCTGCCTCATGGGCTTCGGCTCGGCGGTCCTGCCGCGCGCCATCTACGACCCGTTCGCCGCGCTCGCCGGTTCGCGCGCGGCGATCCACACGGCATCGGCGCGGCTCTTCGTGTTCAGCACCGCCGATATCGGCCGGACCGAGACGCCCGCACCCGATGTCGCGATAACGGGTGAAGGCCCGGCGGCCTACGCGCCCGTCCGTCCCGACGCCGACGCCGATACAGGCGACATCGAGCAGGAGGAGCCGGCGCAGACCGACGAAGAGCTGAGCCCGAGCGCGAGCGACCAAAGCCCCTCCGAGCGCTAGCCTCCACGGGGTGGCACGACGTCGACGGCGCCGCGAAAGGCGCGATGCAGCCGAACCTCGTCCGGCGAAGCCCGAGGGCCGCGAGAAGCGGTCCGACGAGAAGCGTCGCGAAACCTTCGAGGCGGATCAGGCGTCCCTGCGTCGTCGACGCAGGTTCGTTGGTGCGCTTGCTTTCCTACCGCTCTTTGGCATGTTCGGCTGCGGCATCGGCATAGTCCCGCTCTGTCAAATCCCCGGGGAATGGTTGTGGGCTGCCTTCGCCGCGGTCTTCGGCTCGTATCTCGGCATCAATCTCAGGCTCTTCCTCGAGCGTCGCAGATTCCTTCGCGGACTCGCCAGTGGCTGATCGACAGAAACACCTCACGTCGATCGATCTGGTGAGCCACTCCTCGTTGCACACCGAACGCCTCGGCGAACGTCTTGGGCGCGCCGCGCGCCCGAACGACGTCTTCGCTCTCTCTGGCGAGCTCGGGACGGGAAAGACGGTGCTCGCGCGCGGCGTCGCGATCGGGCTCGGCCTCGACGCGAGCGACATCTCGAGTCCGACGTTCATCATCATGCGCGAGCACGGAGGTGGCCGGCTTCCGTTCTTTCATATCGACCTCTACCGCCTCGAGGGCGTCGACCTCGCGAACACCGGGTGGGAGGAGTGTCTCGACGCCGGCGGAGTCACCGTGATCGAGTGGCCGGACCGCGCGGGCGCGCTGCTGCCCGACGATCGCCTCGAGGTAACGCTCGAGCACATCGCCGACACGAAGCGCCGCATTGTCGTCGCGGCCACGGGGCCACGTTCCGCACAATTCGTAGAGGAGCTGCGGGCGAGTGTTATTAGCGCTTGACACATCGACCGACTGGGCGTCGGTCGCGCTCTTCGACGGCCGCAACGTCCTCGCGGAGGAGACGTGGCACGCGCAGCGGCGTCAGGGCGACGAGCTCTTCCCCGCGATCGAGCGCGCCCTCTTGATGACGCGGACGGCGCTCTCGTCCGTCGATCGCGTCGCCGTCGCGGTCGGCCCCGGATCGTTCACGGGGCTGCGCGTCGCGATCGCGGCGGGGCAGGGGATCGCGCGCGGCAACGGCGCCGCGCTCGTCGGCATCTCCACCCTCGACGTCCTCGCGTATCCGCATGCCCCCTCGAAGCAGCGCACCTGTCCTCTACTCCGCGCGGGACGCGACACCTTCTACGCCGCGTTTTATCAGGAGCGGAATCGCAAGTGGATGCGCCGCTCGCCGTTCCTCGTGGCGACCCTCGACGAGATCTGCAGACAGATCGGCACGCACACGCTCTTCGTCGGCGAGATCGAGGCCGAGACCGAGGCGGCGCTCCACGACCTGCTCGGCCCCAAAGCGCTCTTCGCGTCGCCGGCGTCGCGCGTCCGCCGCGCCGGTTACCTGGCGGAGCTTGGATGGCGCGAGCTCGAGACGCGCGCGCAGACGAAGATCAACGAGATCGAGCCCCTCTACGTGCGGCAGCCGTCGATCCGCGGCTCTTTCGAGCAGCCCTTCGCGGCGCCGCCGTCCGACGAACGCGCGCTCGGTCTTCCCAAGCGCTCCTGAGGTAGTTTCAGAGGGATGGTCGCAACATTTCCGATCGTCATCGAGGACATGACCCTCGACGACATCGACGGCGTGCAAGACGTGGAGCGCGCGTCATTCCCGGTCCCATGGCCGGCGAACGCATTTCGTCACGAGCTCACGCAGAACAAGAACGCTCGGTACCTCGTGGCCCGCGATGGCGGCCGCATCGTGGGGTACGCGGGGCTCTGGCTGATGGTCGACGAGGCGCACATCACCACGTTCGCGGTGCATCCCGAAAATCGTCGACGACGGATCGGCGAACGCCTGCTCGTGCGCGTCTTCGAGTTGGCGGCCGCGCTGAACGCCGAGTGGCTGACGCTCGAGGTCCGCGCCTCGAACCTCCCGGCGCAAAAGCTCTACGAGAAGTACGGCTTCCGCCGCGCGGGCGTCCGCCGTCGCTACTACTCCGATAACAACGAAGACGCGCTGATCATGTGGACGGAGCGGCTGCGCGAGCGTCCGGTGCGCGAACGCCTGGCGAAGCTCAAGGCAGAGCTGCAGGAGGCGGATTGAGGATCCTCGCGATCGAGACGTCGTGCGATGAGACCGGCGTCGCGATCGTCGAGGACGGCCGACGGATTCGTTCGAACATCGTGGCATCTCAGCTCGTCCACCAGGACACCGGCGGGATCGTCCCAGAGGTCGCGGCGCGCGAGCATCTCCGCACGCTCGACGTCATCACCGAGAAGGCGTTGCGCGACGCGGGTCGGCAGCTCTCCGAGATCGACGCCGTCGCCGCGACCGTCGGGCCCGGCCTCATCGGTTGCCTTCTCGTCGGCGCGAACTACGCGCGCGGTCTCGCGCTCGCGGCGGGTCTGCCTTTCGTCGGCGTGAATCACCTCGAGGGCCACGTGTACGCGAACTGGCTCTACGAGACCGAGGACATTCCGCCCGAGCCCGAGCTCCCCGCGGTCGTGCTCGTGGTGAGCGGCGCACACAGCGACCTCGTGCTCATGGAGGCGCACCGTCGCTTCCGGCCGCTCGGGCGCACGATCGACGACGCGGCCGGCGAGGCGTTCGACAAGGTCGCGCGGCTTCTCCACCTTGGATTCCCGGGTGGCCCGGTGATCGAGCGGATCGCGAAGGAAGGGGACCCGAACGCTTTCCCGCTCCCGCGTGCTCTGCCCGCCGATCGCTTCGACTTCTCGTTCAGCGGCCTCAAGACCGCGGTCCTGCGACTCGTGCGCGAGCTCGAGAAGAAAGGCGAGGTCCCCGTCGCCGACGTCGCCGCCTCATTCCAGAAGGCGATCACCGAAATGCTCGCGGAGAAGACGGCGCGCGCCGCCGCCGAGCACGCGGTGGAGACAGTCCTTCTTGGGGGCGGCGTCGCAGCGAACCTCGCGCTCCGTGAAGCGATCGCGCGGCGCATCGGCCATCCGCTCCGCGTGCCGCGTCCGGGCCTCTGCACGGACAACGGCGCGATGATCGGCGCGGCCGCGTTCTTCGCGCTGCGGCACCGCGGCACCGAAATCCCCGTCTCCGCGCGCAGCGACCTGAAGCTCGCCTGATGTGACGAAAGAGGAGCTCTCCGCCGCGCTCGAGGAAGCCAAGACGCGCGCGAAAACGGACGGGTCCGGCAATGACGTGCCGGAGCTCGTGCTCCGCATCCTCACCGCCGCGAGCGGGACCGACACTGTGCGCGACGCGCTGAAGGATGTGAAGGCGGGCCGAGCGCTGCTCCGCTTTACCGACATCGGCCGCGCGATTGAGTTCAAGGCAGGCGCCGGGGAGTTGCACGCGGAGATCGCCGACGTCAAAGGACCCGGACCGAAGGTCGATGCGTCGAGCTCGACCTGGCTCGGGCTGCTCGGCGGGACGCTCAAGCCGTGGCTCGCGTTTACGCGGGGCATGGTCGTGTGCCGTGCTGGGCTCGTTGAGCTTCGCTGGCTTCAGCAGGTCGCTGAACGGCTGCAGAAGGCCTACGCGGAATGATGCCGGTTTAGAGTTTCGTCGATGACAGATGCAATACAGGCCCCGCGGCCTGACAACACCAACGCGCCGGACGAGCAGAAGAAGATGCATCGCTCGGAGACGAAGACCCGTACGCCGGTCGAGGCGAAACGCGAGGGCCCCACGCTCGACGTCATCAAGTCCGACGAGCGCGTGAAGGTGTTCATCCGCTCGGCGAACCAGCAGACCGGCGCGATCGGCTACACCGAGCACGGCGAGCGGCACGCGAACACGTCGGCCGACGGCGCCCGCTTCATCCTGAAGTCGCTCGGCCACGACGCGCGACGCTGCGAGATCGCCGCCGTCGCGGCCTATCTGCACGACATGGGCAACGTGGTGACGAGGGAGAAGCACGCGCAGACGGGAGCTCTTCTCGCGAAAGACATCCTCACTGACCTCGGGTTCCCGCTCGAAGAGATCGCGACGATGATGGGAGCCATTGCCAACCACGAGGAAGACGAGGGCGGGCTCCCCGTCAGTGCCGTCTCCGCCGCGGTCATCATCGCCGACAATAGCGACGTGCACCGAAGCCGTGTGCGAAACCCCAAGTCCACCTCATTCGACATCCACGACCGCGTGAACTACGCGGTTACCGCCTCCGAGATCAAGGTCAGCCGCAAGGAAAAGCTCATCACGCTCGAGCTCGCCGTCGACACCGAGGTGTCACCGATCATGGAGTACTTCGAGATCTTCCTGCCGCGCATGATGCTGTCGCGACGGGCCGCCGAGTTCCTCCACTGCAACTTCGCGCTCGTCATCAACAACACACGGCTTCTTTAGCTAGACTTTCTCTCCTCACGTTCCGGGAGGATCCACCCATGCCGACGATCCGTACCCGCCGGCCTTCCCGCGTCCGCGACGCGATCGCCGCAGGCGGCGTCGTCCTTCGCGACCGAGACGGCACGCGCGAGGTCGTACTCACCGGCCGGTACGCCGATGGCACCTGGGTGTTCCCGAAGGGCACACCCGATCACGGCGAGGAAATTGAGGACACCGCATTGCGCGAAGTGGAGGAGGAGACCGGGCTCAAGGTCCGCATCCTTCGCGACATCGGCACCACCGATTACTGGTTCGCTGCTCCGGGCGAACGCGTGCACAAGTTCGTGCACTTCTTTCTGATGGAGCCGACGGGTGGCGACACGTCGGCCCACGATCACGAGTACGACGAGGTCCGCTGGGTTCCCGCGGACGAAGCGCGGCGCCTGCTCTCCTTCGACACCTATCGCGAGATCCTCGACCGCGCGCTCGCCGCGGCGGAAGAGGCCGCGTAATGGCTACCGAGGCGCCGACCATGCGGCGCACGCCACTCTTCGACAAGCACGCCGAGCTCGGCGCGAAGATGGTGGCATTCGCCGGCTACGAAATGCCGATCCAGTACGAGGGCATCGTCGCTGAGCATCGTGCGGTGCGCGGACACGCCGGTCTCTTCGACCTCTCGCACATGGGCGAGTTCTTCTTCAAGGGTCGCCGTCCCGGCGCGAACCTCGATCGCCTCGTCTCGAGCGACATCGCGAACCTCGCGGTTGGCCAGGCGCGCTACGGCCTGCTCACCAACGAGCGCGGCACGATCGTCGACGACGTGATCGTCTACCGGATCAGCGACGGGGAATACATGATGGTCGTGAACGCCGCGAACATCGCGAAGGACCGCGCACACGTCCTCGCGCACTTGAACCAGGACGTCGCGTTCGACGATCGCTCGTACGCCACGTCCCTCGTCGCGATCCAGGGACCGCGCGCGGCGGACATCCTCGCGTCGCAGACCGACGCGGACGTGCGATCGCTGCCGTCCTTCGGCGTCACGCATGGCCGCGTGGCCGGCACTCGCGCGACGCTCGCCCGCACCGGCTACACCGGCGAGGACGGCTTCGAGGTCTTCGTGGCGAACGCTGACGCGGCGACGGTCTGGGACGCTCTGCTCGTGGCCGGGGCTGAGCACGGCATCAAGCCGATCGGCCTTGGCGCCCGCGACACCCTCCGTCTCGAAGCGCGCTTCTCCCTCTACGGCAACGACATCGACGAGACCACCGATCCGATCGAGGCGGGCCTCGGGTGGACCTGCAAGCTCGACAAGGAGTTCACGGGCCACGACGTGATCGCCGCGAAGAAGGCCGAGGGACCGAAGCGAAAGCTCGCGGGTCTCGTCGTTGAGGGTGGCGTAGCCCGCCACGGCCACGAGGTCACGCAGAACGGCCAGGTCGTCGGGCACGTCACGAGCGGCACCTACGGACCGACGGTCGAAAAGAACATTGCCCTGGCGTACGTTCCGACGCCGTTTTCGAAGATCGGAACGACACTCGGGGTCCGCATTCGCGGCAAGGACGTTCCCGCTACGGTAGTGAAGACACCGTTCTATCGGAGGCCCGAGTGAGCACCGTTCCCGACGACCTCAAATATTCCAAGGAGCACGAGTGGGTGCGCGCCGACGGCGACGTGGCCACGATCGGCATCACGCACTTCGCGCAGGAACAGCTCGGGGACGTCGTCTTCGTCGAGCTCCCGGAGAAAGGCGCGACCGTGCGCCAGTTCTCGAGCCTTGGCGTCGTCGAATCGGTGAAAGCGGCGTCCGACATCTACGCACCGATCTCGGGCGAGGTCGTCGAACGGAACATGAAGGTCATCGAGAAGCCCGAGCTCGTCAACAGCGTGCCGTATGGCGACGGCTGGTTGATCAAGGTCCGCCTCGCCGACAAGGGAGAGCTCACGCAGCTTCTTTCGTCGGCCGACTACCGGTCGCACATCGGGGAGACCGCCGGCGCCGGCGGGGACTAATCGCCAAGGTTTGAACAACAACCCCTACTCCTCGCACACCGAGGCCGACCGCGCGGCGATGCTCGAGCGCGTCGGCATCAAGAGCGTCGATGAGCTCCTGACCGCGATCCCGAAGGACGCGCTTCGCCCGAAGCTCGGTCTTCCCGCGGGTATGTCGGAGCTCGAGATCCAATCGCACCTCGAGTCACTCGCCTCGAAGAACCGGACCGCTGGGTCTGGCCCGTTCTTCCTGGGCGGACCGGTGCAGCGTCGCTACATACCGGCGGCGGTGCCGGTGCTCGCGCTCCGCGGCGAATTCCTGACCGCGTACACGCCCTACCAGCCGGAGGTGAGCCAGGGGACCCTCCAGTCGATCTTCGAGTACCAGTCGCTCATGTGCGAGTTGCTCGCGATGGACGTCGCGAACTCATCGATGTACGAGGGCGGCTCCGCGGTCGCCGAGGCTGCGTTCATGGCCGTTCGCGTCACCGGACGCAAGAGGGTCGTGATGGCGAGCGAGGTCTATTTCGAGTTCCGTCGCACCGTCCGCACGTACGCCAGGGGCCCTGATCTCGAGATCGTCGAAGTCGCGACACGCGACCTCGCGTCGGCCGCCGAGGGCGCCGCGTGCCTCATCGTGCAGCATCCTGACGCGTTCGGCGGGCTCGTCGACGTCCGCCGGATCGCTGACGCAGCGCACGCGGCCGGCGCGCTCTGCATCCAGGTCACCGAGCCGCACGCGAACGCGCTCCTCGAGCCACCCGGCGCGCTCGGCGTCGACATCGTGGTGGGGGAGGGCCAGCCGCTCGGGATCCCCATGAGCTTCGGCGGGCCGTACCTCGGCGTCCTCGCGTGCCGAAATGCACTCGTCCGCCAGATGCCCGGCCGCGTCGTCGGCGAAACGCACGACGCGCGGGGGATGCGCGGCTTCGTCAACACTTTGCAGACCCGCGAGCAGCACATCCGCCGAGAGAAAGCCACGAGCAACATCTGCACGAACGAGGCGATCGCCGCCATCACCGCGGCGATCTATCTCGCGCTCATGGGCCCGGAGGGTCTCAGCGCGGCGGCGCGACTCGGAGTCGCGAAGGCGCACGCGCTCGCGCATCGCCTCGGCGCGCTGCCGGGTTGCTCCGTCTCGACCGATGGCGAGTTCTTTGACCGCTTCGCGTTGCGCGTCCCGCGGCTCGCGGCGGGTCCTGAAGGCAGCGGGTACGCGATGCGGAACGCGCTCCTCGTGGACAACGTCCTCGTCGAGGCGACGGCCGCGCATTACGGCGACCGTGACGATCTGATCATCCAATGCACGGAGATGACGACAGATGCCGAGATGGACTCGCTCGTCGCCGCCATCGAGAGCATCGCCGCCAGCGTCCGCGAAACGGTGACCGCCCGATGACGCTTCGCACGCAGATGATCCCCGACTCCGGCGTGAAGACAGCTGTGCCCGCGCTCGAGCCGCTGCTCGTCGAGATCCACGAAGAGGGGCGCGCCGGGCGACACGTCCGCGGAGGCGAAGAGGCGCAGATCCCCGCGGCGTTCGCGCGACAGATGCCGCTCGGCTTGCCCGAGCTCACGGAGCCGCAGGTCGTGCGCCACTTCACGCATTTGGCGCAGCTCAATTACTCCGTCGACACCGGCATGTACCCACTCGGCTCCTGCACCATGAAGTACAACCCCAAGATCAACGACCGCGTTGCCTCGCTCTTCGCGGACCTGCACCCCAAGCAGCCGCAGAGCACGGTGCAGGGCGCGCTCACCTTGCTCGCCGAGCTCGAGGTGATGCTCGCGAAGCTCACCGGTATGGACGCGGTCACGCTGCAACCCGCCGCCGGCGCTCAGGCCGAGTTCACCGCGATCCTGATGTTCAAGGCATATCACCAGAAGCGGGGTGAGGGAGCGAAGCGACATCGCGTGATCGTTCCGGACACCGCGCACGGAACGAACCCGGCGTCGGCCGCGATGTGCGGGTTCGAAGTGACGACCGTGAAGAGCGACGCGCACGGCAACATCGATCTCGCGTCGCTCAAGACCGCGCTCGGCGACGACGTGGTCGGTCTCATGCTCACGAACCCCAACACCCTCGGTCTCTTTGAGGAGCGCTTGCGCGAGGTGTGCGACGCAGTCCACGCCGTCGGCGGTCTCGTGTACGGAGACGGCGCGAACATGAATGCGCTCCTCGGTGTCGCGCGGCCCGGCGATCTCGGCTTCGATTGCATCCACATCAACGTGCACAAGACGTTCTCGACGCCGCACGGCGCGGGGGGCCCGGGCGCGGGCCCGCTCTGCGTGAAGGAGCCGCTGCGCCCGTTCCTGCCAAAGCCCTGGATCGTGCGCGACGACCAGGGGCGCTATCACCTCGACACCGCGCGCGACGATCAGCCTCCAGCCGGTCTCGGCGATTCGATCGGGCGCGTGCGAACGTTCCTGGGGAATTTCGGCGTGCTCGTCCGCGCGTACACGTACATGCGAACGCTCGGCGAGGAGGGTCTCGCTGAGGCGTCAAACGACGCGATCCTCGCTGCGAACTATCTTCTCGCGCAGCTCCGCGATTCATACGACGTGGCGTTCGATCGGCCGTGCATGCACGAGTTCGTTCTGTCGGCGGCGCGCCAGAAAAAGCTCGGCGTGTCCGCTCTCGACATCGGGAAGGCGCTCATCGATGAAGGGTTCCACCCGCCCACGGTGTACTTCCCGCTCGTGGTCCCTGAAGCGCTCATGATCGAGCCGACCGAGACCGAGCCTCGCGAGACGCTCGACGCGTTCGCCGCCGCCATGATCCGCATCGCCGAGAAAGCGAAGACCGATCCCGCGTCGGTCAAGGCCGCACCGAAGAACGCGCCGCTCGCGCGACTCGACGAGGTGCACGCGGCCCGTTATCCGAAGCTCAAGTGGCAGCGACCGACTTAGTTCGAGGGTCTACGCGGGTTGCGATGGTCGCGCCGCCGAAGGGCCTGATCACCGTCGGGATCGCCGACCTGAGAGCCGACCCAGCGGAAACCTCCGAGCTCGTCGATCAGG
>DATLPP010000205.1:0-2040 GCA_035535615.1 Candidatus Udaeobacter sp. | reverse complement strand
GCGATCTTCTGCAGATCGATCTTGACGTCCACGCCGGAGTACTTCGCTTTCAGATCCGCGGCCGCCTTCTCGACGTACTTCGGCTTCGCGCCGAGCTCGTCTGGATACGAGACCGTGACGGTGCCGGAGACGGTCGCGGGCTTCGCGCTGCCGCTCGGCGCGGTCGAGGGCGATGTCCCGCACGCGACGACGACGCCGGTGGCGGCCATCGCCTGAAGGAATGCGCGACGCGAGAGCGAGACCTTGCGCTCTTCCATAGAACCTCCCTGCCGCGCGTGTGGCGCGGGCGCCTGGTTTCGCATCATACCCAAGCCACGCGCCGGATAATCCGGCTGTTGCGCTCTGAATGGGACAAGGTCGCGGCCGATGCGCGCCGAGTGCTCGCGGGCAACCGCCAGCGCGGGATCTCGGCGTGGGCGGGCCAGCGGTACGACTTCGTGTGTCCCTCGCCGACGACGTATCCGTTCCAGTGGTTCTGGGACAGCGGGTTTCACGCGATCGCGTTGTTGCACGTCGATCCGGAGCTCGCGAAGCAAGAGATCCGCTGCTTGATGCAGGGCGCGAGACCCGATGGATTCATCCCGCACATGCTGTTGTGGGAGAAGAGCGCGCACGAGGCCGCCATACGCGAGTACTCGATCACCCTCGCCGACCCGTTCTACACAGCCACGATCCAACCGCCGGTGGTCGCGCGCGCCGTGTTACGGATCTTCGAAGCGACGGGCGATTCGGAGTTCGTGCGCGAGGTCCTGCCGCCGATCCGCCGATTCTTCCGCTGGCTCAAGGCGTACCGCGATCCCGATGATGATTCACTCGTCGCGATCATCCAGCCCGACGAGTCGGGCCTCGACGCGAGCCCGAAGTACGACCGTCTGATGCGGATCGCGTCCGGGCCGCCGGAGGAAACGCTGCCGCAGCTGCGGGGATCGATGAAGCGTCTCTTCGAGGCGTACGCGCCACTTCGTGCGGACCCCGCACGGCTCACGGCACTCGACACGTTCACCTGGGAGGACGTCATGGTGAACGCGATCTATGCGGACGGACTCCGCTGCCTCGCGAAGCTCACCGACCTCCCGCGCGAGGCGGACGAGTTCAACGCGCGCGCGGACCGAGTCCGAGCCGCGCTCGAGACCAAGTGTTGGGACGAGAAAGCCGGTGTCTTCTGGGATCTCGCCGGGTGGGACGAGGAGCCGGCAAAGACGCTCACGTTCTCGTCGCTCTTCCCACTCATCCTCGACGACCTCGACCCGCGCAAAGCGAAACGGCTTGTCGACGATCACCTACTGAACGAACGCGAGTTCTGGCTTCCCTACCCCGTCCCGAGCGTGGCCGCGACGGAGCCCTCGTTCGACCCCAAGTGGCGCACGGACACCACCTGGCGCGGACCAACGTGGGTGAACGTGAACTGGTACCTCTACTGGGGACTCCGTGCGCACGGGCGGAACGACCTCGCCAGCGAGCTCGCGGAGCGGACCGTCCGCATGATGGCATCGAGCGGGATCCGCGAGTTCTACGACCCGCTCACGGGCGAGGGCCGGGGAGCGCGCGATTTCGGATGGTCCACCCTTGTCCTCGACCTCATCGCTGCTGAGCGTGGGAGCGCGTAGCTAGTCCGGCGTCACCGGCCGAGTCGTCGCGGCCGAGCGCTCGGCCGCGAACGCGATCGCGAGGGCGTGCCGGCCATCTTCGCCGGTGACGGCCGGAGGACGCCGAACGAGGACCCCGTCGACGAAGTCGCGCAGCTCGGCAACATACGCGTCCGCGTACCGCTCCAGGAAACCCGGGTAGAGGTCGTCGCGCCGTTCGCCGGCGCGTAGAACGGTCAGCATGGTCTGCGCGAATCCGCCGACGACGACGGCGCCGTCCTCGCAAAGGATCTCGCTTCGGACGTCGTAGGCGTACCGAGCGCCCCACATCGCTTCGATATGGGCGACCGCTCCGCGAGAAAAAGCGAGCTCGACCATCGTGAGATCCGATGACGGTGAGGTGGCGCGATCGCCAACGATTGCGAGAGTGGCACGGACTCCGACGACCTCGTCG
>DATLPP010000204.1:0-2858 GCA_035535615.1 Candidatus Udaeobacter sp. | reverse complement strand
CTCGGCACGGCGGCCTACGCCGGCTGCACCTCCTGTTTCACTTCGGTCATCGCGCAACGGACGTCGTCGAACATCGATCTGAGCTTCACGGCGGAAGCCGACGAGGACGTGGTCTTGCCGGAGAACGTCGTCGCCGTGGTCATGCAGGTCGACGGCAACCGCACGAAGTGCCTCAACACAGTCCTCACCAAGACGAGTCAATCGCACGGGGTGGCGGTGTACCGCGGGTCGTTCGGTGCCTACGGGACGTACACGCATAGCGGACGCATCGAGCTCGCCGGTCAGATCTACGAGTTCACGGTCCCCCTCGACGGCACGGCCGGCAAGATCGGGATCGCGACCGACCAGTCCCCGCTCAACCGCAACGGCGTGCGCGTACAGGTGATCTCGGCGGCGCCGGTGACGCCAAATCCAACGGTTGCTCCGGCCCCGGCCGGCATACAGCTGCCGACGATCGAGCTCGCGTTCGTGATTGGCGGCGCCGTCGTGCTGATCACGATCGTCGGAGCGTTCGTCGATCGCCGCCGTTCGTTCGCGCGTAGCCTCACCGCATAGACGGATCTCCGCGCGGTCTGGCGTGGCGGCCGCTCGCGGCGCTCGTCGCCGCGAGCGCGATCGTCGCGGCCGGATGGGCATACGCGGAGCAAGGCGACTGGACCCGCGGACTCAACGCGGCCGCGAAGCTCGAGAACCCGACCGCGCCATCGAGTGAGGCCGTCTCGCGCGGGCGCGCGATCTTTCGCGAACGCTGCGTTGCATGTCACGGCGATCGCGGCCGCGGCGATGGCCCTGCCGGCGCCACGCTCGAGCCCAAGCCGGCCGACCTCGTATTGCACGTGCCTCAGCACACCGACGGCGAGCTCTACTACATGGTCAGCGTGGGATTTCCCGACAGCGCGATGCCCGCGTGGCGCTCAGTGCTCAGCGAGGAGCAGCGCTGGGATCTCGTCCACTACCTGCGGGTTCTCGCGAGCGGGAATCCCTAGGGCTGGCACGAGGTCGTGTCGCGCGTGATCGTCACGCGGGCTCTCATTCGTAGTCGGTCATACGTGGAGATGTCGCGGCAGTAGACCGGTGCCCCGTCGAGGGTCGTCGCGACGAATCGTCCGTGCGATCCCCATGAGATTTGCGCAGTGGCTCCCGGTGCGACGCTCGACAGACCGCCGTACACAAATCCGCCTGGGACACGGACCGGGACATCCGTGGCGTTGGTGACGGTCAGGAAGAAGGAGGGGTCCCCGAGGATCGGCCCGCCGACAGTGGCGCCAAGCCAGACGACGAACAGCGGCAGCCCGCCCACCAGGGTTATCGCGGCCACACCGATCAATCGCACGGCCACGAGCCAGGGTGGCGCACGCCGACGAGTCACCACCCGTGGCGACCGGCCGGCATATGCGAGCCAGAGCGGATACCCAGCCACAAAGAGGCCGCCGCCAGCGACTCTGACCGCATCGTTCGCGATGCCCGTTCGGAAGGCGAGGGCCCAGATGAGGACGGTGACGCCGAGAAGGATGCCAAAGAGGGTGACGCCCGGGGTGAACCCGCGCTCGGCGAGGAGCCAGATCCCAAAGAGGCTCCAAGCGAGCAGGAGTGGAGCGACCATGAGGGTGTGATCCAAAAGCCGAGCAGCCAGAAGGACATACATCGCCGCAAGCGCCACCATGACGACCGCTCCGAACCGTGAAATCCAGATCATGAACGCAGGCGCGAACGGGTACGACAAGGTGAGAACGATCGGGATGGCAGCCAGGCTCAGCAGCGCGTGGCCGAGATCGTCGATGACTCCGACCGGCTCGCATTCAAAGAACTGCGATGCGAGATACACATCGCAATAGCTCGATGTCCAGTTGGCGGCCACGATGGCGATCGAAGCAAGTCCCGCGAGGAATGGCGCAGCCCGGCGGGCCCTATGAATGGCGCTAGGGCTTACGCGCAGCATCCACGGCCTCGAGCGCGTTCCCGACGAGGCGCTGCGCGCCGCCGACTGCGCGGGGCACGTCGAATCGCCGATCGAAGCTCCCGAGATTTTCCGCCGCCTCGAGGGCTTCCTCGAGCGCGGACTCGGCGAGACGGAGCGCCGACGCGAGGCGCTCGAGCTCGCCCGGATCGACTTCCTTCATTACGCGCATCATTACACCAGCATGCCGAAGAGCCGCGACCGTTCATCCGCGCTGGAACCCATCCGTCGCGTGTCGCAGATCCGCCAGTACTCCGCTGACCCTGTGCCTGACGACGTCATCGACCAGCTCCTCGAGCTCGCGCGGTGGACTGGAAGCGCGAAGAACAGCCAGCCATGGCGCTTCATCGTGGTCCGCGACAAAGATCGCCTCAAGAAGCTCGGGGCCTTGCGCCCGCCCATCGGATGGCTGGCTTCCGCGCCACTTGGGATCGCGATCGTTCTCGATGGCGCCGAAGGGATGTTCGGGGCGTACGACGAGGGTCGCCTCACCGAGCGCCTGCTGACAGGCGCGACCATGCTCGGCTATGGCGGTGGCACCGCCTGGTTCGGTGGCCCGACGCAAGATGCAGAGGCCAAGAAGATCCTCGGCGTACCCGAGAATCTGACCGCCCGCCAGATCGTGATGATCGGCCGGCCAACATCGAACAAAGATCCGCGTCCGTCCGGGCCAATGCGCGGCCGGAAGCCGATCGCGGAGCTTGTCAGCTACGACCGCTGGGGCGCGTCGAAGCGGAAATGAAAAGGGGCGCCTTTCGGCGCCCCTTTCGCATTACTCCAGGTAGTCCTTGAGCTTTCTGCTCCGCGATGGATGACGTAGCTTGCGCAGCGCCTTCGCTTCGATCTGTCGGATGCGCTCGCGAGTCACGTTGAACTCGCGGCCCACCTCTTCGAGCGTGCG
>DATLPP010000203.1:0-4931 GCA_035535615.1 Candidatus Udaeobacter sp. | reverse complement strand
CCCGCGGCACGAACCTCATCGGTCCGTTCGATCTGTTGGCGTACTTCTCGACGTTCTTTGCGCTCGCCGCCGCGGCGCTCGTTCTGTACATCGCGGCCGCCCGGAAAGTCACGGCGACCCAGGGCGCCTAGCGTTTCTTGTCGGGCCTCGAGATGTAGATGTTCGGTGCGACCTTCGCGCGTTCGACCCAGACGGAAGGCTCCGCATCATCCGGGGCGGGCGTGGATGGAGGTTGCGTTGGAAGCCGCGCCGGCGCCGGTGTCGCGGCGACTTGCCTCGGCTCGCTGGAAACGGAGCGTCCACGGGCGACGAAAACGAGCGCTTCCTTCAACGCGC
The DNA here is from genome assembly GCA_035535615.1 of Candidatus Udaeobacter sp. Lineage (GTDB taxonomy): Bacteria > Chloroflexota > Limnocylindria > P2-11E > P2-11E > 3-1-20CM-2-70-9. Next base: position 4,595 of record DATLPP010000203.1, on the reverse strand, counting down.
CCTGGAAGTCCGCGCCGGCCCGGTCCGTGAGCTGCCACGGCGAGATGCGGGAAACGCGGACGGCGAGCGTCTCCTCGTCCCCGTGTACCTCGTGCGTTCCGACGACGACCGCGGCGAACGGCCCGAGGTCGGGAACGGATGTCTGACCGGCGACCTCGTCATCGGAAAAGCGCACCAGGACGTTTGCCTCACCCGCGCTGATGCGGAGGTCACCCCGTCCGCTCTCGACCTGGTCCGACTCGCTTGAAGACGACTCCGCGTCTCGCCAGCTGCCGGCGGCACTGCGCAGGGCGATGACCTTGCCGAGGCCGGCACGCTCGCCGACCGCGCGTGCGCCGCGGAGCACGATCTCGTCGTACGGGCCGATACCCGCGCGACCGGACGAGGCATCGGGCCCGCCATCGAAGGCGAGGTAGACGCCAGCCGCAATGACTGCCACGAAACCACGGTAACAGCCGACTACGGCGGTTCGTGGCCTCTCGGCGAACGTGGTCCGAACCTGATCCCGCTCCCTACGATGGACAAGTGATCGACGCGAAAGAGATCGCGCTGGCGCGCGAGCATCCGCGCGGAACGGAACGCCGGAGGCTCCTCCCCTACCGAGATGCGCTCAACGACGTCGCCGCGTACGCGGCTCTACCCGAGGCGGATCGCGATGCGATCCTGCGATGGGTCGAGACGCGGCGATTGATTAAACAGAAGTACGGGATCGACCACGACCCGGCGAACCTCGCGGACCCGCTCGTTCCCGCGGATCGTCTGCGTGCACACGTGCTCGCCGGAGAATCCGCGGCCGCGGGCAGAACGGAGGTCGTCGATCCGGGCGGCGATCTCATCGCGGCGATCGCGGAGCTCCGAAGGAGCTAACCGCTCCCGAAGAAGGCCGCGACGACCAGACCGAATCCGTTGAAGAAGCCGTGGAGCGCGATGCACGGAAAGATGCTCCCCGTCGAGGCGCGCATGTAGCCGAGACCGATGCCGGTCGCGAGGATCACCGGGATGTCAACGATCACACCGTGCGCGAGCGTGAACGCGACGGCGGTGATGATGACCGCGACTGGTGCCCCGAGCGGCTCGAAGAGCGCGTACCCCAGTCCGCGGCACAGCGATTCTTCGAAGATCGGTACGAACACCGCGATCGCGAAGAGGTTCGCCGCCCAGGCTCCGATGCGCGTGGGGTCCCAGAACTCCGGCACGCCCTGCTCCCGGCCCGCGCCGGTAACGAGCGCGACCTCGAGGAACGAGATCGCGTACGCGGCGACGAGCGTCGTGACTCCGATGACGAAGGCGCGCCGCCACGAGCGGGGCGCGCGAAGTCCGAACGTCTCGCGGAATGGAAGGCCGCGGGCGATCACCAGGACGATCAGAAGGAGGATCGCGTCTGACCCGATCACGAGAGCGGCCGTCGCATATTTGAAAAAGTCTTCGAGTCCCAGCCCCACCGGTGTCCCGCCCAGGCGAAGCGCGTAGGTCGGGACAGCGAGGAACGCGATGAGCAGGATCCAGGCGACGATGCGCCCGCGGTGAAGGGGCCGCGTCAGACGACAGCGTGCGCGACGCGGAGCGGTTCGAGCAGCGCGAGTGCGCGGTCCATCTCCTCGAGCGTATTGAAGTGGTGCGGCGAGAGACGTATCAGACCGGGACGGGTGTCGCAGATCACACCGCTGGCGCGCAGCGCTGCGACCGCCGACGCGGGATCGGGATGCTCGAGCGTAACGATCGGAGTGCGCTCGCCGGCATCGCGCGGGCAGCGGATATTCCAGCCCTGTTCGAGGGCGCCCTCGACCAAGCGCTGAGACAGGAGCTTGTGCCGTTCGCGCACCGTGTCGATCCCGATCTCGGCGAGGAGCTCGAGGCCGGCGCGCGCCGCATAGATCGCCGCGACCGCGGGCGTGCCGTATTCGAACCGCCGCGCGCCCGCGCCGTAGTCGAGATGCTCCACATCGAACGCGAACGGCTCCTTCACTCCCCACCAACCGACCGCGCTCGGGCGCGCGCGCTCGGCGACGCCGGAGCGCGCGTACAGGAACGCGATCCCGGGCCCGCCCATGAGCCATTTCAGCGTGCCGCCCACGAGGTAGTCGACTCCGCTGGCCGCGACGTCGAAGGGGATCGCGCCGATGGACTGGTACGCGTCGACGACGAGCACCGCGCCCTTGCGATGGCAGATCTGAGCGAGCGCGCGGACGTCCTGGATCCAGCCGGTAGTGAAATACACATGCCCGGTGCAAACCGCCGCGGTCGTTTCGTCCACGGCACGCTCGAAGAGCTCGAGCGGCACGCGGACGCGGTCGGGGCTGCGGACAAATTCGACGCGAGCGCCGCGATCGGCGACGGCGAGGAACGCGTGACCGTCGGTCGGGAAATCGAGATCGGACACGATCACCTTCGGCCGTTTGGCGTAGTCGAACGTGCTCGCGATGCCGACGAGCCCCGCCGAGACGTTCGGCTCGATGGCGATCTCGTCGACCGCAGCACCGAGAAGGCCGGCCAGCTCCTCACGGAACGCCTCGTACTCGCCGATCCAATGGTCGTACCAGGCGCGCCCGCCCTGCTCCGTCCACTCAGTCAGAAACCGCTCGATCCGATCCCGGCCGCGTCGGTGCAGGGGCGTCAGCGAGCAGTTGTTCAGGTAATTCAAGCGCTCGGTGATCGGGAACTCCGCGCGCCAGGCTTTCTCCATCGGATCGGTCACCATCCGGCCACGTAGCTTTCACGCCGCGGGTCGGCGCCGCCCTCGAGCGTGCCGGTGTCGAGGCGTCGAACCGCGCAGACGCCGGCCGCGGCGGGAGAGACGTCGGGAAGCATCCGGATGACATGCCCGCGACGGGCGAGACCGTCGCGCACCTCGGGGGAGATGCGCCCTTCCACCGTGAGCACGCCGGGCTCGTACGCGTGTGGATGGAACGTCCACGGGAACGATCGCGAGATCACGCGCGGCGCTTCGATCGCGGCCTGCGTGTTCATCCCGAAATCCACGATGTTGCAGACGACCTGGACCATCGCCTGACATTGCGCGTCCTCGCCCGGGCATCCGAACGGCATGAGCGCGCGGCCGTCCTTCATCAGGAGTGCCGGGTTCGGGGTGAGGCGCGGCCGCTTGCCGGGCGCGATCGCGGACGGGTGGCCCGGTGTTGTCCAGAGCTGCGCGCCTCGCGTCGAGACGATCATGCCGAGGCCGCGAACGAGAGGCGCCCCGAGCCCAGGGTCGGATGGTGTCGCCGCGAACGCGTTCCCTTCCGCATCCATCGCGCAGGCGAACGACGTGTCCGGGGCGCCAACGCCCTCGGCGATCCGCGGGCGATAGCCCGCGTGCCCGGCACGTCCTTCGAAGCGCCAGGGGTCACCCGGTGCGGGCAGCTCCGGGTGCGCACGGCCGTCTTCGATCAACGCTCGGCGCTCGCTCGCGTACTTCTTCGCGAGAAGACCGGCGATCGGAACCTCGACCTGCTCGGGGTCGCCGAAGAACCCTTCACGATCCGCCGCGGCGAGCTTGAACGCCTCGACATAGCGATGCAGGAACTCGAGCGACCCTGGCCCAAGCGACGCGATGTCGTAGCCCTCGAGGATGTTCAGCGTCATCGGGACGAGCGGACCCTGCGACCACGGACCGCAGGCATAGACGTCGATGCCGCGGTACGTCGAATGCGCGGGTGCTTCGATCCGAACACGTTGTGCGCGAAGATCGTCCTTGGTGATCGCGCCGCCGGCCTCGCGCATGAACGACGCGATCTCGTCAGCGATGTCTCCGAGATAGATGGAGTCGCGCGCGGCCATGATCGCGCTCGCGCGTCCGCGGCCCTGATGGGCCTGCTCGATCGCGGCCAGTCGGCGGAAGAGCGCACCGAGATCGCGCTGCACCAGGATCTCGCCGACGCGCGGCGGGCGGCCGTTCGGGAGGAATACCTCGGCGCTCGTCGGCCACTCGGCGAGGCGTTCGGCGAGGCGCTCGACCGCCGCGGCGAGGCGGGGATAAACCGGAAAGCCGTCGCACAGCTCGATCGACGGCGCGAGGACCTCCGCGAGCGAAAGACGGCCGTGTCTGGCCAGCGCGGTCAGCCACGCATCCGCCGCGGCAGGCGTGACCGAGCGAGCGACTCCGATCGGCATGTCGTCGCCGTGCCTCGCGCGATACGCATCGATGTCGAGCGATGCGGGCCAGTGGCCCAGCCCGTCGATCGTCTCGGGCGCGTCCATGCCCGGCCGGAACACGATGATCGGAGCGACGCCGCCGAAGTCTGTGAGGTGGCGCTCGAGGACATTGAGCGCGATGCCCGCCGCGACGCCCGCGTCGATCGCGTTCCCGCCCTGCTCGAACATGCGCGCGCCCGCGAAGGTCGCGAGGTAATGACACGAGCTGACCATGTGGCGCGACGCGAGCAATGCGGGCCGGCCCTGCGTGACGGCGATCGGCGGCGCCGTGTTCTCGACGGGGATCTCGCGCACGGACCAACTTTAGTGGGTACGCTCGGGCCATGCGGATCATGGCATGGCGCGTTCCGCCGTACGACAACGGGAGCTACATCGTGGTCGACGATCGGCGTGACGCGCTCTTGATTGACCCCGCGATGGGCGAGCGCGTCGTCATCGACGCG
>DATLPP010000202.1:0-3394 GCA_035535615.1 Candidatus Udaeobacter sp. | reverse complement strand
CGGGAAAAGATGGACAAGCGCAAGTTCGCGTACGTCGACAAGGAGGGCGAGGGCCACCTTCCTATCAACGACGACGACCACGTCCGTAACGCCATGGCTCGGTTCAACCAGACCGACTTCGAGTCCGGAACCAAGAAGGAGACCGCCCGCAAAAAGATCGTGACGGCGGCGAAACGGCGCGGTATCAAGGTCGCCAAGGCTGACAACGTGGCCAAGCCGCGAAAGACTGCCGCTCGAAAGACGTCGGGTGCGGTGAAGAAGACCGGTTCTCGGAAGAAGGCCAAGCGCTAGCGCGTATCTGCGACCATTTAGCCGATGACAGGGCTGAAAGTGGTGTGCGTCGGAGGCGGACTCGGGGCTCCGACCATCATGGCGGGACTTCGGCGGTACACCGAGGACATCACCGGCCTCATCGCCGTGACGGACTCCGGTCGGTCGACGGGCAAGGTGCGCATCGCGCTCGACGTGCCGGCGCCCGGTGACATCCGGAGCGCGCTGACCGTCCTCGCCGAGGGCGACCCTGCGCTCGTACGGCTCTTCTCGCATCGCTTCGAGACCGACAAAAGCGAGGAGCTGAACGGCATGGCCTTCGGCAACCTCTTCCTTGCTGCGCTGACGCAGCAGGAGGGATCGTTTCTTCGCGCGGTGGAGGAGGCGTCGCGGCTGCTCCGGATCCGCGGGCGCGTCCTGCCGGTCACTCTCTACAACACGCACCTCTGCGCGAAGCTCGCCGACGGCAGCGTCGTCGAGGAGGAGGTCAACGTCCGCGCCATCGGCAAAGCGCCGATAGAACGCATCTATTTGAAAGATGACGGCGTCCGCGCGACCGACGGAAGCGCCGAGGCGATCGCATCGGCGGATCTGATCACCCTCGGTCCGGGCAGTTTGTTCACGACGGTGTGCGCGTGCCTGCTCGTGCCCGAGATCGCGCGCGCGATCGCCGATGCGCAAGGCCTCGTCGTCTACGTCGCGAACACGACCACCCAACCGGGCCAGACCGACGGCTTCAGCATCGCGGACCACGTGCGCGTCGTTTCCGATTACTTGGGCGGCTCGGGTCTGGACGTGGTGCTCGTGAACGACGATTCGCCGCCCGATCACCTGCGCGCGCACTACGCCGAGCGCGGCGTCACGTACCTCGAGCCGACGGTGGAAGAGCTCGCCAAGGTCGAGGATCTCGGCGTCCGCGCGGTGGCCGCGCCGGTGATCGACAAGTGGAGCGGACCCCGCGACCTCTGGTTGAAACAGGACACGATCCGCCACGACGCCGCGCGCGTGGCGACCGCGCTGCTTCGCCTGGTCGACGAGCGCCGGCCGCGCCTCCGCGCTTTGCCGTAATGGCCGTCGCGTCGCGTGTGCGCCACTTCCTGTCCATCGGCGACCTGGAGCGCGATGAGCTCGCACTCCTGCTTGACCAGAGCGCGAGCCTGAAGGCGAGGCCCTCCACCGGTGGCCTGACCGGCCGCACCGTGGCGCTCATCTTCGAAAAGCCGAGCCTGCGCACGCGCTTGTCGTTCGATGTCGGGATCGCGCAGCTCGGCGGCCACTGCGTGTATCTCTCGCCCGCCGAGGTCGGTCTCGGCCGGCGCGAGAGCGTCTCGGACGTCGCCCGCGTCGCCAGCCGCATGGCGGACGCCGTGGTCCTGCGCGTCAACGCGCACGAGACCATCGAGGAGTTCGCGCGCTACAGCGAGGTGCCGGTGATCAACGGACTCTCCGACCTGTCCCATCCGTGCCAGGGCCTTGCCGACATCTTCACGATCCGTGAGCGCAAGGGACCGGATCTTCGCGGCGTCGCGATCGCCTACATCGGCGACGGCAACAACGTCGCGCACTCGCTCATGTTGTGCGTCGCCAAGACCGGCGCGTCGCTCCGCATGGCCACACCCGCCGGATACGAGCCCCTGGCGCGTTACCGAGAGCTCGCCGGGGCGGACGCGAGATCGAGTGGTGCGCAGATCACGATCGGAAACGACCCGGTCGCGGCCGTAACCGGCGCCGACGTCGTGTACACGGATGTGTGGACGAGCATGGGTCAGGAGCAGGAGTACGAGCGCCGGCGTCGCGCGTTTCAAGGGTTCCAGCTCAATGCGTTGCTCCTCGCACGGGCCAAGCGCGACGCGATCGTGTTGCACGATCTTCCGGCCCACCGCGGCGAGGAGATCACCGACGAAGTGATCGACGGGCCCCAGAGCGCGGTGTTCGATCAGGCGGAGAACCGCCTGCACACGGCGAAGGCGCTCCTGTGCTGGCTCCTCGCAGGAAAGGGATGATTCATGGGCGATGAACGGACCATCCTCGCCGACTGTTGCGAGGACTGGATCATCGAGTGGGGCGGCTTTTATCGCTCGGGCCGGGAATTCCGGTGCCCTGAGTGCGCGACAGAGTGGAAGAAGACCGAAGACGATGCCTACCGCCGGGGTGACGGAAGATCATTCGTCCGGCGTGCGCGGTCCGGGCCGAATGCTGAATTTCCCTACCTTGCGGCCGCGGACGGACACGAACCGAACGTCGAGCGGTGCTGCGCGAAGATTCTCCTTGCGCATGGCGAGAGAATGGCCGACGGCCCGTTCGTCTGTCCGGTCTGCGGTACGGAGTGGGCGCGCACAACACAGCGACTCCATGGTCTTCGTGTTCCGGTGTTCGCGAAGGACGGTCTGCGCGAAGCTCTGACGGTGCAACCTGGGCGTACACGTCCGTTCCTCGTCGCCCTCTCGGAGTATTCGCCGCCGCGTGACTAGGGCGGCGATGCTCTCATTTGGTTCGCGCCGCGACAGCATTACCCGTCGGCATCCCTGATACAGCGCGTCGTTGCTACTCCCCTGACCGAACGGACCTAGAGAGAAGGCGTTAGTTCCCCCGGGCAACGAACGTTCGACCACTTGGTTGAACGCGAGTTGGGGAGGCAAACGTGGCGTTGTCACGTTCGCGCACTGTCGCGGCGCTCGTGCTCACCGTCGCGCTCGCGCTCGGGTTCGGCTCGAGTGTTGTTCTCGCGCCCGAAGCGATCGCGCACGTTTCGGTCAGCGCCATCACCGTCGTCGACGGGCCTGTCCTCATGAGCCACGGCGGTGCTGACTTCACGACGGCACGTGAGGGTGATGTTCTCGCCGCAGGCGACACCATTCGCACCGGACCGGGTGGCGCGGCCGAGATCACCTACTTCGAAGGATCGAGCGTGCGCCTCGAAGCCGAGACCGAGATCGTGATCGAGAGTCTTCGCTCCGAGGCCGATGGCGGCACCGTGATCGGCGTGATGCAGACGCTCGGTCGCACCTGGCACGTCGTCACCAAGCTCATCACTGGAAGCTCCCGCTACGAGGTGCGCACCCCGAGCTCGACCGCGTCGGTCCGCGGCACGATCTTCGCGGTCGACGTGCGCGTCGATGCCGAC
>DATLPP010000201.1:0-7328 GCA_035535615.1 Candidatus Udaeobacter sp. | reverse complement strand
GAGGAGCTCGGTGTACGCGCGCATGAACGGGACAGTCATTGCAACCTGGCCGCGGTCCGGGAGGATGAACTCCTTCCGATCGCCGAGCTTTTTGATGATGCTGAACATGTAGTCCCAGCGTCCGGCGTTCAGGCCGGCGCTATGGTCGCGAAGCTCGTAGAGCGTTTCCTCCATCTCGAATGCGAGGGGCAGCACCTCGACAAGCACCGTCGCCTTGATCTTTCCGCGGCCGAGGTCGAGTTCCTTCTCGGTCCAGTCGAAGATCTGGTTCCAGAGGCGCGCCTCCTTGTGGCTCTCCATCTTCGGAAGATAGAAATAGGGTCCGCTTCCGCGCTCCAGAAGCCGCATCGCGTTGTGGAACACGTACAGCCCGAAGTCGAAGACCGCACCGGAGATCGGCGCGCCGTCGATCGTCAGGTGCCGCTCGACGAGATGCCAGCCGCGTGGGCGCACGACGAGCGTCGCGATCTCGTCGTTGAGCTTGTACTCGCGGCCATCGGGGTTCTTGAATGAGATCTTCCGCTCGACCGCGTCCATCAGGTTGCGCTGACCTTCGACCATGTTGTGCCACGTCGGCGTGTTGGCGTCTTCGAAATCGGCCATGTACACGGACGCGCCTGAGTTCAGCGCGTTGATCACCATCTTGCGATCGGTCGGCCCGGTGATCTCGACCTTGCGTACGCGTAGGTCCTGCGGCACGTCTGCGACGCGCCACGCGCTCTTGCGGGTGGCCGCGGTCTCGGCAAGGAACTGGAAGGTCCCGCCACCCCGGAGTCGCTGCGCGACCTCGGCTCGTTTCTCGAGCAAGCCCGCACGGACGGGTTCGACTTCGCGATGCAAGCGGCCGAGGAAGTCGAGCGCGTCCGCGGTCAGCACATCGGAGAATCCCTCGCTCGCCCGAGCCTTGATCTCTGCCGCCGCCCCCCGCATCGACCGTATCCTGCCACGCTGAAATGCCTTTTGACCTGAGCGGCAGGCGTTCCCTGGTCACCGGTGGCGGGCGCGGCATCGGCCGCGCGATCGCGCTGGCGCTCGCCGGCGCGGGGGCGGACGTTGCTATCACATCGCGGAAGGCTGACGACGCGGCACCGGGAGCCGCGGAGATCCGCGCGAAGGGACGGCGAGCCCTCGCGCTCGAGCTCGACGTGCGCGACAGCGCCTCCATCCGCGCGTGCTTCGAGCGCATCGCGCGCGAGTGGGGGACGATCGACATCCTCGTCAACAACGCCGGGACGAATATCCCGACGGACATCGCTTCGCTCGACGAGACGGGCTGGGACACCGTCGTCGACACAAACCTCAAGGGCGTCGCGTTCGTGACCCAGGCGGCGCTCCCGGTCCTCCGTGACGGCGGTCGCGTGATCAACGTCGCATCCATTTACGGTGTCCTCGGCCGGGTCGAACGCATCGCGTACAGCGCGGCTAAAGGTGGCGTCGTGACACTCACGAAATCACTGGCGCTCGAGCTCGCGCCTCGGGGGATCACCGTGAATGCCGTCGGGCCAAGCCTCATCGAGACCGACCTGACCCGCGAGCGAATGCGCAAGGACCCACGCTTTCGCGATGTGGAGGTCGCGCGCACGCCGCTCGGACGTCTCGGCACCGTGGAGGACGTTGCCGGCGCGGTCGTCTATTTCGCGTCCACCGAAGCAGGCTTTGTGACCGGTCAGCTGCTGCTCATCGATGGAGGGACCGGCGCGCATTAGCGGCTCTCCATCCCCCGGCCGTACATCCGTACTCCCCCGCGGGCGATCTAGTCCCATCGGGTGATGGGCCGTAAGGGGCCTCCGCTCTACAAATCAAGCACGAACGCGGGAGGAAACGAAGAGATCATGGCAGCCTCGATCCGGGCCGAGAGCGTGGAGTCGCCACGACTCGACGCCGCCACCCTGAATGTCGTCCGGATGACGCCGCCGGTCGAGGCGACGCTGCGCATCCTTCTCAACAGCGTTCCCTATCTCATCGGTGCGGCGGTCGTTCGCCAGCCCGCGGTCGGTGACGCGGTCGAGGCGGAAGTCGGGCGAATGCCCTGGCTCCACGACCGACGCCTTCTCACCCTTCAGCTCCCCGATGATTCCCTCCCCGCGAATCGCGCGATCCTGCTCGATTGGCCGGTCCCATATCAGGCGGAGTGGGTCGGCGCGCCGCCGCGTCTTCTCATCTCGCGACTTGTCACGCAGGACCGCACCGTCGGAGTGCTCCTCGGTACGTTGATAAGCCGCGACCAGATCTCGGCCGGCGCGCGCGAAGCGCTCGACCTCTCGTGCGAGCTCATCGCCGCGGCAGTCGGCAGCGACTCACTTGGAACGATCGCGACGGCGCCCCCATCGGTCGAGGAGCCTCGGCGCCTCGTCGTCGTCCCGGATGAGCCAATGCCCGAACCCGAATCGACGCTCGTTATCGAGCCGCCCGCCGAGTCCGAGCCGGTGCTGGATCCCAAGGACGCGCAGGACGAGCGGGACAGGCAGGTCGTCGATGAGGTGGCACGCGCGCTCGACGAGCTCACCGACGCGCGGTCGATCGGTCGCGTGCTTCGCGACGCGGTCACCGCGATCGCGGGTGTCGACGGATTCTCGGTCGCGCTCTTCAACAGCGTTCGGCGCGAGGTCGCCTACCGCTACAAGGTCGTCGGGGCCGACCCCGACTCCGCGGAGATGGGACGCCAGGCCGCCGACGATGGCCCCGACTGCTACGCCGCACGTCACGATCGCCGGTGGCACAGCTTCATTCGCGAGATCGGTGTGCGCGGCCCGGAAGGGGTCGAGGCGCGGAAGATCTCCGTCCTTCAATACCCGCTCCTCGCGGCGGATGAGGTCTTCGGCGTCGCGACGCTTCAGGTGTTCGGCGACTCCGGCTTCTCCGATCACGCGACACGTCTCGTGCTCCGGGTCATCGAGGTTTCCAGCGATCGGCTCGCCGCGGTGCGGCGCGCCGCGCGCTTCCAACCAAGTCTTTCCCCTTCGGAGTCCGCGGCGGCCGCCGTCCTCCCGCCGGTCGCCGCGGCTCCCTCCTTCCAGCCGGCTACGACGGCCGAGGCTCCGACCACCGATGAGATCCTCAACGAGCTCGTGACGAAATGCGCCGAGATCGGTCTGCCCACGACCTTCATGGTCGGCGTCGACCCCGCCGCGGGGCTCCTCCGAGGCGAGCTCATCTCGAGCTCACCGGCGGCGCGCGAGCTGGACTACGCGCTCGGGATCTCCGTCGGCCGCTTCACGATCGAGCTCTCCGACCGGTACAACGCGATCGCGCGAGCGTGCCGCGAGGGCCGCATCGTCACGTCGCCGACGCTCGACGAGCTCGTGCACCCGCTTCGCGACGCCGACGGTGCCGCGACGCTCGAGCGCCTCGTGCAGGGCGGCCGCTCGACGATCATCCCGATCACCGTTTCCGGCGATGTCGTCGGGGCGCTGGTGGTGGGTCCGATGGCCGATGAGCCGGGGTTCAGCACCATCGTGATGGTGCGCGATCTGGTCAATGAGACGGCGTCGCGACTCACGGAGGCCTGGCGCACGAAGCGCTAGACCTACACTCCCTCGCCAATGGTCGGTGAGGTGACTTTCGCGGTCATCGGCCTCCTCTTTCTCATTGCCGACATCCGGACGTTTTCGTCCACGTTCCAGCAGACGTTCTTCGGCCAGTCGAACACGACCCTCGCCATCATCGCGACGTCCGTCTTCGCGACCTCGTTCCTGGCGCCGATCGTCGGCTGGCGGCTCGGTCCGAAACGAAGCGTGGGCTTGAGCGCGGCGATGCTCGGAATCGCGACGCTGATCGCCACGGTGTCGCGGAACAACATCGCCGACCTCGCGCTCTCGATCGTTGGGATCGCGGGGGGCGTGTGGTGGCTTGCACTGCTGCACGCATCGCGCCCGCCGGAGCGCCCATCACCGCTCGCGATCGCCCTGCCGATCGCGTTCTCGGCCGATCTCGTCCTTCGTACTGCGTTCCGCACGGTGCCACTCGTTGACGTGTCTCTCGCGCTCGCCGCGCCGCTCGTTCTCGTGGCGGCCCTCGTCTTCCTCGCCGCCGGCGTAGGCGCAATGGGGGGCGCGCGCACGTGGACCCGGCCGGACGGGCGGGGCGCGCTCGCACTGATCGCCTTGCCGGCGCTGTTCCTGGTCGCGGAGACCGGGGCGACGAACGGCGCGCAGGTTGCGCTCGCGGCCGGGCTCGGGCTCGGACCCGAGCCACCCCGCGCGACCCAGCTCGGCATGGTGCTCATCGGACTCGGCCTCGCCGCAGGCTCGCTTGCGCTCTCGCGCCGGTACCCGCGCGGCATCGCCGCCGCGGTCGCGTGCGTGGCGGGTGCCGCGTTGCTCTGGTACGTGCACGCCCCGGTCGTCTCGCTCGTCGGCGGTCTCGTTCTGGCCGCCGGCCTCTTCATCGCGGCGGCGACCATCCCGGCCGCTCCGCTAAGGGTCACGGGCTCGCCCGCGGCGGTGACCCTCGCGCTGGCACTCGGCTGGCTCGTGTTCGTCGGGACGGCGTTCGGCTTCTACGCGTTCTGGGCGTATCTCCCGGCGGTGTACGCGGCGATCGCCGTGGTCGCGATCGCGGCGCTTCTGGTGTCCGGAGGGGCGCTGCCGCCCTGGCGCGCTCTTCCGATCGCACTCGTGCCGATCGTTGTTGGCGTTCCACTTCTCGCGCTGCTGCTCACCCCGCAGTCGCCGACGATCGAGGACCCACGGAATACCTTTCGCGTCATGACCTACAACATCCATCAGGGATTCAATGCGGGTCAGGTCCCGTCGCTCGACATGCTGGTCGACGTGATCTCGCGGGAATCGCCGGACGTTCTCGTGCTGCAGGAGGTCGTCCGCGGCTGGATGATCGACGAGCAGCACGATGCTCTCGGCGTGCTCGCAGAACGCCTCGCGATGCCCTATGTGTTCGGGCCGAACATCGGCGACCTTTACGGGAACGCGATCCTCTCGCGTTTTCCGATGACCGATATCAAGCGCGTCCATTTCGCCATACAGCCGTCCGCGAAGCATCAGCCCCGCGGTGCTGTCGGCGTGCACATCGGTGACGTCCTGATCGTGACAACGCATCTCGACGAGGTGGCCGATTCGAGCGCGATCCGCCAGGAGCAGGTACGTACGATCCTGCGTGAGTGGGACGGAGAGAAGATCGCGATCATCGCCGGCGATATGAACGCGGAGCCCGGCGACCTCGAGATGAGCCTCTTCGCGGAGGCGGGCTACGGTGATCTCGCGGAACCCGCCGGGGCGACCACGACGATGGACGATCCGCAAAAGCGCATCGACTACATCTGGGGCGTTGGCGTGATCGGCTCGAACCCGCACACGGTGATGGCGCTTGGCGCATCGGATCACCGCGCCGTCGTGGTGAACGTAACGAGGTCGGGCCGGTGATCTGACAGGCAGGCGAACGCCTGCATGCTGGAACTAAGTGACCGACTTGGCGTCTCATAAGCGTCATGCGCCTCGCCGCTTTCGGCCTCGCCGTTGCCCTTCTCACCGCATGCGGTGAGTTGCAAGGCGGGGCGCTATCGGGAGGGCGATCGTCGCCGTCCCCCGCCGCGACCGCAACGGAGACGCCGGCCGTCGCCGCGCGCCTGATGGAGCAGGTCAAGAGCATGACCGGGGTTGTCCGTCGCGTCGACCGCATCACTGCGACTCGGGTGAAATGGGGTGACATCCTGGCGCGTAGCGGGAGTCAACAGACCGGCGCCGATCCGAACGAGGACATTTGGGTGATCGCGGTGGTCGGCGAGATCTATTCGTCGTCCGTTTTCGGCGTCATGGCTACCGGTCCGGGCGCATGTGGCACCTTCTTCTACGACCTGGCAGGAAATGTGAAAGGCAGCGGCGTGTCGTCTCTCGCTGGCTGCGCTCCGTATTTCAGCGACTCACTGGTCCCTGCGTCGGCGCCGGTCGCGTGCCCGCCAGAACCGCAGGGTTACGCCTATGACGGGCACGGCCCAGCGACGAAAGGTCCGGTGACGCTGAGCACCTCTCGCGACGACGCGTGGCGTCAACCGACCGTCGCGCCGGGTTCGTTCCTCTACGAGTTCCCGGCCGGCAGCGGCGGGTATTACGAAACGTACTGCCGCGCCGAGCACATCGTGACGACGTCGAACGATCTGTTAGCCGCGCGACTGTTCGTCGGACTCGGTTCGCCGAAGGCGACCGCCCTTCCGGGCAAAGCACAGATCTGGCTCAAGGATCTCCACGCGCTCGAGGCCGTTGGCGATGGCAACAGCGTTCGGGTTCTCGTCGAGCCCCGAAAGGGCTTCGAGATCGCATCCTTCGACTGGGCGTCGGTGAAGCCGCAGAGCAACACCTACGTTCGCTTCGACTTCGTCGATCGGGCGGGAAATCCGCTCATTCCCTTCAGGATCGCGAACGGTCCCTAGACGGGATCGGTCCAGCTAGACTTCATCGAACGCCGCCGCGCTTCCTCGAGCGGCATACACGTGGGGCAGGGTCATCGGAAAGAACTTTGTGCATCTGCACACCCATAGCGAGTACAGCCTGCTCGACGGGCTGTCCCGCCTCAGCGACCTCGTCGCGCGCGCGAAGGCCCTGGACATGCCTGCGCTCGGCCTTACCGATCACGGCGCGCTCTATGGCGCGATCGACTTCTACACGCTCTGCCGCGACGCTGGTATCAAGCCGATCATCGGTGTCGAGACGTACATCGCTCGCAACAACCGTTTCGACCGCGATCCGCGATCCGAGGGGCACGGCAAGCCGTGGCACCTCGTACTTCTGGTCAAAGACTTCACCGGCTATCAGAACCTGGTCACGATGGTCACCGCCGCGCATCTCGAGGGCTACTACTACCGCCCACGGATGGACAAGGACCTCCTCCGGGAGCACAGCCAGGGGCTGATCGCGCTTTCCGCCTGCCTGCAGGGCGAGCTGGCGCGCGCAATACAGGATGAGGGCATCGACGCGGCATGCGCGGTCGCCGAGGAGCACCGGAGCATCTTCGGGGACGGCAATTACTACCTCGAGCTCATGTCGCACGGCATTCCCGAGCAAGAACGCGTGAACGAGGGCGTGCGCGAGGTCGCGCGCCGGACGGGGCTGCCGCTCGTCGTCACGAACGACATCCACTATGTGCACGCCGAGGACGCCGAGGCGCAGGACGTGATGGTGTGCATCCAGAGCGGAAAGACCATCGACACGCCGGACCGCCTGAAGATGATCGACAACCCCGAGCTCTTCATGCGGTCGGCCGCTCAGATGAGCGAGCTCTTCCCGAACGACCACGAGGCGCTCGAGAACACGCTGCGCATCGCCGAGAAGGTCGACCTGCGCCTGCCGCTGGGCGAGCTGCGCCTCCCGCACTTCGAG